>CAYHCM010000005.1:0-25294 GCA_964355045.1 uncultured Chitinophaga sp.
ACTTTAACCTTTAACCTTTCTACTTTATCCTTTAACCTTTAACCTTTAACCTTTCTACTTTATCCTTTAACCTTTAACCTTTCTACTTTATCCTTTAACCTTTCTACTTTAACCTTTAACCTTTCTACTTTATCCTTTAACCTTTAACCTTTCTACTTTAACCTTTAACCTTTCTACTTTATCCTTTAACCTTTCTACTTTATCCTTTAACCTTTCTACTTTATCCTTTCAACTCATCCTTATACAAAGCCAATACCTCCGTAAATCTTATGATTACAGCTTCAAGCGTTTCAGTGCTTTGTCCACCGGCAGCATTTTTATGTCCTCCTCCGTCAAAATGATCCCGGGCAAATTCATTGCACGAAAAATCACCTTTACTTCTAAACGACAATTTTATCAATTTAGTTCGGTCAATTATTAATACCGATAATTTTATGCCTTCAATGCTCAATCCAAAATTAACAAACCCTTCGGTATCTCCGGTTTTTATATCAAACCGTGCAAGCTCTTCACGGGTTAAATAAACCAATGCCGTGTTATAGGCTTTTAGAATTTCAAGCTTTTCATAGAGGATAAAACCCATCATTTTTAAGCGAAGAAAAGTATTTGAATCATATACCTGTTCATGAATCAAACTATTCTGAGCTCCTTTATCTATTAATTCGGCAATGGTTCTGTGCGTATTTGAGGAAGTTCCCCGATACCTGAATGAGCCGGTGTCGGTCATTATTCCGGTATAAAGGCAATCGGCAATTTGCGGGGTTATTTTATCTGTATGGCCGCATTTTTTAATAAATTCATAAATAAGTTCGCTGGTGCTGCTTGCTTCATATGTCCAATATCTGTAATGATCAAAATCTGCAGGTTCGCGATGATGGTCAATCATTATTTTTTGGGCTTTTGAATTTGCCACTACCGGCCCAAACTCATATATTCGCTTTAAATCATTAAAGTCTAAACAAAAAATAAAGTCGGCATTTTCAGTAATCAATTTGCATTTCTTTTCATTATTTTCATAAATAATAACATCATTGTGTCCCGGCATCCAATGTAAAAATCGTGGATAATCGGTAGGTGTAATGAGCTTAACATTGTGATGAAATTGCTTTAAATAAGCATACAAAGCGAGTGAGGAACCCATGGCGTCGCCGTCGGGCTTATGATGAGTGGTTACAACTATATTTAAATTTTTTGAGGTGTGAATTGTCTCAATTAAAGTATCTGTATTATCCTGGATAAATTGCATTATAAAAAATAAAAAGTTTGCGAATTTCGCTAAAAACCATGGATAAAACTTAATTTTGCGGTCATTATAAAAAATATAAAAAAAGATACAGAATGAGCAAAACCATCACCTTTACCATGATTAAGCCGGACGCGGTAAAAAACAAATTCACCGGCAAAATTATTGACCACATCCTTAATGCCGGTTTTGAACTAAAAGCCATGAAATATATTTGGCTAACTAATGAACAAGCCGGTTCATTTTATGCAATTCATAAGGAACGCCCATTTTATAATGACCTTGTGGCCTATATGTCGAGCGGGCCTATAGTAGCCGCCATACTTGAAAAGGAAAATGCCGTGGAAGACTTTCGTAAAACCATTGGAGCCACCGACCCTCAAAAAGCGGAAGACGGAACTATCAGAAAACTATATGCTCAAAGCATTGAAGCCAATGCCATGCATGGCAGCGACAGTGATGCGAATGCTCACATTGAAGCCGGGTTCTTCTTTTCAAATTTTGAACGGTATTAAAATTATTTTCAAAAAAAAGAAAATTTAGAAAGCTGCCTTGTAAGGCGGCTTTTTTTTAATTAAAGTTTAATAGAAAGCTCAAGGTATCCACCTAATCCAAGTTCTACTATTTTTTGAAGTGTTGAAATACGAATTTCTTTAATGTTGTTTTCCATTTAACCATTTGTCAACTTTTTTGTTCAAAGCATCATTATCAATATATTGATTGTTTCGAATTTGATTACGACTTTCATCAATTCTCTTTTTTTGATAATCTGATAATTGAATAGTGTTTGTTTCAACTTTAGAATCCATAATCTTTTTAATAGCTTCCAAAAAACTTTTATCATTTATTTGAGCGATTTGCTCATTAAGAACATTTTTAAGTTCAATTGTTATCATTGGCTTGTTATCGACAAATGTACAAAATTACAAAAGAAAATATTTTAGGGTTGTTAAATTTATTGTTTTTCAACAAAGAAAAACTCATGTCCCATCCAGCCTTTTTCAAAACACATCCTGTTTGATTGTAACCAAAATGCCTTAGCCCAATACCCAAAATCTTTATTAAAAAAACCATTAATAACCAGGCTAACTACCTTAAACCATTTCATAACCGGTCTTATTTTATAAAATTGAGTTGTCCAGCATTTCATGGTCCATATATAATGTTCACGGCCGTTTACCACATTTATTATTTTATAATCTCCTTCTTTTGCACACGAAAAGAAATGGTTAAAATCTCGTGGTATCCATGAATCAGGATACCTATACGTTAATAATCCAATATGATAGTTCATTTTTTCTTGATCACTCGTGCCTTCTTTTATTACATTTAATTTTGAATAATCCACTTGTTTCCCGTTAAAGGTCATAAACTGCCCGCCAATTCGACCATTTGGTTTTAATAATTTATATGCATAGTCAAAAAATCGTCTATACACCAAATCCTGTTTTCCGTCTAAATACTCCTTAGGTGTAACAAAATGTTCGGGGCAACCCATTACAACTATGGCATCGAACGGCCCATTTTCAGGAGTAAATTCCTGCCAAATGGAACGATGAACATCGTACCCGGCTTTTTTTAAATAATTAAATTGTTTTTCGCCGGGGCAAACGGAAGTTACGGCCACGCCTCGTTCCAAACAATAATTGGAGAAAGGACCCCAGCCCGGGCCTATTTCATAAATTTTCATTCCTGCATGCTCCTTCAATCCCAGATTTTTAAAATATTCCTCATATTTTTTTTGTTGAGCTATCTCAACATTTTTCCTGCACGGTTTGCCATAATTACCCGGCCAGGAATTAGAAACGGAAGCATAATCGCCCATAATCATCCTTAGAATTTTGTCCATAGGGTCATATGCAGCATTGTGTGGTCTGATTAATTCAGGAGTTAGTGTCGTGTTTTCCATGTTCGTTTTATATTGTTTGTGCAAAAGTTGGGTATTCTTTTAAGGCAATAAAATTGATTTGGAATCTTCGATTTATACAATTTGCATTTTTTGCAAAAATTGGAACAGGGGAGTGAATTGGATTTGTATTATTTAATTATTTATGGATTTATTTTTTTAGTAATTGGCAAAAATTGAAAAAAATAAATAGGCGAATGGTATAAATAGCAAAAACTTTTTAAACTAAAATTAACATAAACCTTTTAGCTAAATGGTAAAACAAACTATGATTTTTGTTATAGCAAGATAATTAAACCTATTTTTTTGCAAAAAATTTTACGAATCAATTGTCAGCAGTAATGCTATGGACAGGCAAATACAAAATCTAAATAACATTTTTATCTGCAGGTGATAAACTTCCTATTATATCTTTGCACCCATGTCTCAAAAAATCCTACTCATCGGTGCCGGGCTTTCTACCACTCATCTTATTGACTATTTGGCTCAGGAAGGAAAACTTAATAATTGGCAAATTACCATTACCGACCGCGATGAAGCATTGGCCAAATCAAAAGCTGGCTATACAAATACCAGAGCTCAATTATTAGATACCAACGATTCCGTAAGTTTGGATAAAATAGTTGAGGCCCATGATATAGTGATAAGCATGTTGCCGGCCTCCATGCATTTGCCGGTGGCGGTGTGTTGTTTAAAACACAAACGAAATTTGGTAACGGCTTCTTACCTCTCACCCGAAATGAAATTGATGGATGAAGAGGTACAAAAGGCAGGTTTAATTTTTTTGAATGAAATTGGCCTTGACCCCGGCCTCGACCATTTAACCGCTATGAAAATAATAGACCGATTGAAAGGGGAAGGCTATTATATACGCGAGTTCGAAAGTTTTACAGGTGGCTTGGTAGCTCACGAAAATGATGATAACCCGTGGCATTATAAATTTACCTGGAACCCGCGTAATGTAGTATTGGCGGGGCAAGGTGGGGCGGTTAAATTTTTGCAGGAAGGCCAATATAAATTTATTCCTTATCATAAAGTTTTTCGTAGAACTGAAATAATAGAAATAGAAAACCATGGAAAATTTGAAGGTTACGCCAATCGTGACTCCTTAAAATATATTGAAACCTACGGATTAGAAGATATAAAAACGATGTATCGGGGAACGCTCAGGATGCCCGGATTTTGCAAAGCATGGAATGTGTTTGTAAGCCTGGGAGCTACCGACGACAGTTATACTTTGGAAGATTCGGAACACATGACCAACCGCGATTTTATTAATACCTTTTTGGCCTATCACCCCACCGATTCGGTAGAAATAAAATTGAAATATTATCTGGATATTGATCAGGACGAAACCGAACTCTGGGACAGGTTGGTATGGCTGGATATTTTTAAACCCATAAAAATTGGTTTAAAAAATGCAACTCCTGCTCAAATTCTTCAACATATTTTGGAACCAAAATGGAAAATTGAGGAACACGAAAAAGACAGGATAGTGATGTGGCACAAATTTGTATATATGGATGGCAACGAGCGAAAAGAGTTGCACGGCTCCATAGTAGTGAAAGGCGAAAATCAAAAACACACATCCATGAGCAAAACAGTAGGATTGCCATTAGGCATAGCCACCAAACTTATTTTACAAAATAAAATTAAAACCCTAGGAACCGTAATCCCAATTCTCCCTGAATTTTATAACCCGATATTGGAGGAACTGAAACAGTTTGGGATAGAGATGGTGGAAAAGCAAGGTTAAGGGTTAAAGAGAAAAAAGGTTAAAGTTTTAAAATCCCAAGCCTCAGATTCTAAATCGCGAGCTCCAATTTTCAAATTTCCAGTTTCAAATTTCCAGTTTAAATTTCCAGTTTCCAGTTTCAAATTTCAATGCGAAGCCCCTTGGGATTTGGGATTTGGAATTTTTTTTCACCTTTCACCTTTTTCACCTTTCACCTTTTTCACCTTTCACCTTTTTTTCCTTTAACCTTATTTATTTCCTAATCCAAACCGTATCCACCCTCTCAGCCACACCGGCCATCAACCCCAAACCACCGGTAATATTGGAATACACATTGGTAGGGTTATAATAGGGCGTACCAAATATGGCGTTATTCCGGTTTTCTGAAATCATAAATTTATAATATTCGGGTGAAATTTTACGGCATTTTATTAATACATATTCTTTTGTGGCAATAAGTTCATCAGATACAGGCCGCCCGACTATATTTTTTCGAGGCTCAAAAAAATGGTTTGAAACGGGGTTGTGAACCGTAAAAATGAAAGTTTTTTTATTTCCGTTAAATAAATTATCGTTTACCGGAAAGGTGTAATTTGTAAGTAATTGATTATTTAACCCTAAAATATTATAGTTTAAGGCTGGCTCATCATACGTATCGTATTTTTTGGTAAATACATAAAAACTATCTATAATCTTAGCATTAGCTGTATCCTTCAACATTCCGAAATGACGAATTTCAACATCAAATTGATAGGCATCATTAAAAACAATATCATCCGAAATTGTGTAGGTTAGCTGAGCGTTATCCCCCTGGGTAAGTTTAACCTCATCAGGCTTTATCAGTGGATTTGGCATTTGAACCGAACCAAATATTTCCAGTGTTGAGTTGGCTATTTTTAAAGAGTATGTTTTTAAATTTACAGGTTTTATTTTAAAATGATGGCTAATAATTTCGCTGCTTATGCTTTGAGCAAAAAGTTGATCTGCCAAAAGTCCGTCTTCATACAAAAACATATCAATGGCAGGAATTTCGACCACATCTTTATCTTCTAATCCCCGGTTTCCGGAAGTTATTATTGAAATAGTGCTATCTAAATTTAATATAGCCCACACCGCTACTTTTGGCTGGTATCCGTTATTTTCAGGAACTAAATCTTTAACACACCCGCTTATAAAAAGCTGGAGTGATAACACTAAAATTTTATATTTTTTAAAAACTGAATTCATAGCTAATAAAAGGAATTATGGGTAAAAGACCAACCTGATAAAATTTAAGTTTGGTGCTGGTGTTGGTTACCAAAAAACTTGTGGAAACAAACAAAGGATTGATATGGCTGTAAACATTATAGGCGCCAAAATTCCAAACCCTGGTATTTTTTCTAAAAACGATGGTTTTGGTAAAGGATATATCCATGCGGTGGTAATTTGACATTCGAACATTATTTCGTTGGGTAAATTCATAATACGTTTTATCATCCAAAGTGTAGGCCGAGGTAGGTATGGTAACCGGGCTCCCTGATGAATACATCCAACTTGCCGAAATATCCCAGTGTTTTTTTGTTGTAGGGAATTTAATAAATACAGTAAGTTGATGCCTTCGGTCGTATTTAAAAGCAAATGATTCTCCATTATTAATGGCATCAAATTTTCTTTCCGATTTTGAAAGTGCATATCCGATAAAGCCTTTTATTTTGCCCGATTGTTTTTCTATCATTACTTCCATTCCTCTGGCCACACCATCGCCTGTATAAAATGATTTGTCCCAGTCATAACCACCAAAAACAAAAAATGCTCCTTCTTTTAATTCCACCAAATTTTTCATGGATTTATAATATGCTTCCACCGAAAATTTAAATTTGTTTTTAAAATAATACCCGGCACCTGCGGTAATCTGATCCGAAATTTGTGGTTTGAGGTAATCAGTAACCGGTATCCAAATATCAATAGGCAGCCCTATGCTGTTGTTCGGTAATATTTGAAGATTTTGCTGCATACGGGTATAGGAGGTATTTATATATAAATTTTTTGAAAAAGCATAGTTGCCCGAAAATCGGGGTTGAAATAAATTATATCGGTTGCTTTTTACATTTATTGAATTAAAACTTACTCCGCAATTAAGGTTAATTCGTTTTGTGGGTTTCCAATTATCCTCAATAAACACAACCTCCTCATCACTAAAAATTTTTTTATCGCCAATAGAAGTGTCCCGGGTTATTTTATCATTTGTGCTGCTATAATCCAGCGTTCCGGTATTAAACCTGTGGTAAATAAAATCAGCCCCTGCCATTATTTGATGATTTTTTAATTTATTAATTTCAAAAATTAATTTCATAAACAAATCGCGGTTGCCGCTGGTTTGGGTATAATTTAACAATGATTTTTTTGCCGCCGGATTTGGCTTGGTTTCCCAGTTTAGCTCATCTTCAAATCGGGTACTGTATTCCGTTATTCCGGTAGTGATAACCATAAATACCTTGTCGGTTAATATATGGTCCCATCGGGCACTGCTCATCATGGTAAACCATTTAAGTTCTTTTATATGATTTCTTTTTTCAAGGGTTTCAATGGTGTCGGTAAATGTTTGTTTTTCAGTTATTCTGCCTCTGTCAGCACCTGTAAAATAATTGATAGATATTTTATCGCGGTTGCCAATTTTGAAATTTACTTTAGCATTAAGGTCATAAAAATAATACCAGCCCGAATAATTATTAAGTGCCTTGCGATTCGAAAAATATTGGATCGGTTTATAAAAAGCATCGAAATATGTTCTTCTGACAGATACCAAAAACGAAGATTTGTTTTTTACCAAAGGGCCTTCTAACGAAATAGATGAAAGCAACATCCCCACATTTATTTTACCCGAAACTTTTTGATTGTTTCCATCTTTAAGCTTTATATCTAAAATAGATGACAAGCGGCCATTATGCTTGGCCGAAAAACCACCTTTAATAAGCTCTACTGAATTAACTACTGCCGGATTAATAATTGAAAATAACCCAAAAACATGGACAATATTATACACCGGAACCCCATCTATCAGAACCAGATTTTGATCCGTTCCACCGCCTCTTACATTTAGTCCTCCGGCACTTTCACCCGCACCCTGCACGCCGGGAATCATTTGTACTGCTCGTAAAACATCGGGCTCACCCAAAAACGAGGGAATATCTTTTATAGCTTTAAGATTAAAATAAAACCGGTTTGGCCTGTGTTCTGATTTTGAAACACGTTCTTCACGAATTTCCACCTCTTTTAAATCAACCCTTGGCATCAAGTTTATTATTTTAAACGAATTGGCTTTATTAAATGTTTTTTCCTTAAAGGGTATATAGCCCGTATATCTTATTTCAAGATTTACTGAATCTTCGGGTAAGGTAAGAGTAAAAAATCCATAATCATTGGTAACTGTGCCGCGTCTGTTATAACGGCAATAAACGGAAGCCCCTATCAGTTTTTCACCATTGGTTTTATCAAAAACATATCCTGAAATGGTGTATTGGTGATTGGAACGAAATTTAACAGGTTTTAAAATTACGGTATTTCCTCCGAAATATTTGTATTCAATATTGTAGGGTTTAAGCAGTCTTACCAAAATATCCGAGAGCTTTTCGTTACTGGCTTCAAATACCGGTATTTCAGTTTTGGGTAAAATGGACGATTTATAATTAAAGGTTACACCGGTTTTATTTTTAAGTACTTTTAATATTTCAACAACTTTTTTATTTGTAAACGAAACGGATATTACCTTGTCTAAAGGCGTGGTTACCTGACAAAATAAAAAGCCGGCTTTAAATAAAACCAGCAGGAAAAACCAAAATCGAAGGTATGTAATAGGGCGGCTAATTACCACCCCGTAAAATTATGGATTTAAGATGTATTCTGAATCTTTTTTTGTGATTTTAGAATCAGTAAGTTCTTCCAAAAGTTTTAAAGAAGCATTTAAATCAAGGCCTTCAAACGAAACGGTATAGTTTTCATTTTGTTTGCTTGCAGGAATTATTATTTTAATGGCGTATTCAATTTCCAGTTTTTTGGCAATATCTATCAATTTGGTATCCTTAAATGATAATCCGGCTACCCAGGTATCTTTAGCCAAATTTATAAAAGTTTGCTTCGCAATAGATTTATTTTTTAGGGTATAGGTAATTTTTTGACCTGGTTTCAATTCAACTTTTTGATTACCTGAACTAAAAAGCACTTTCCCTTCATAAAGGCTTACCAATACCAGGTTTTCATTCAGTGATTCAATTTCAAACGAAGTGCCAAGTACTTTGGTAAAGGTATTTTTTGTTTTGGTTACAAAGGGTTTTGCGGGGTTTTTGGAAACTTCAAAATATGCTTCCCCTTTTAATTGAACAAGACGGCTGGTTTTATTATAATCCTTATCAATGGTAAGTTTCGAATTTTCATTTAACATAATTTGGGTACCATCCTCTAATTTTACTTTCAGTGTTTGATGGGCACCTGTTTTATAAATTTTTCCGGTATCAAATGTTGCAAATTCATTTGTTGACGATTTAAATAAAAACCATGCTGCCATAAAAACCACCGCTGCTGCAGCGGCATATTTAGCCAAAGATGGCCAAAGTTTAAAGGTTTTGGCTCTGTTTGATAATTCTATTTGTGATTTAATAGCATCCCAATTGGCATTGGTTTGCGCATCTACAGAGTAATTTATCGAAGCAGGAATTTGCTTATTTAGGGTATTAAGAAATTCAAATTCATTTTTCCACCAGGCATCGGTTTGCACTAATTCTTCCATCACACCGGCTTCCTCAGCAGTGGCCTCACCGTCAATGTAACGGATTAAAAGATTATAAAGTTCGTTTTTATCCAAAACCTTTATTAATTAGTGGCTTCATTAAGCGATTGTGCAATATGATTGTAAATAAAGCGATTGTATTGGCTTTCATTCAACCATCCCTGCATATACTCTTTTTCTTCTGTGTCGCACAAGTTTAAAATATACCGTGCTATAACATTACCTTTTGCAAATTCCATAATACATTAGTTCTCCTTATAGCAATACACATATTACCTGCTCTACCCCTAAGCACTTCCTGAAATATTTTGTAAAACGCTGATTGCCATAACCAAAAAGTTAAAAATATTTTTTCGAAGCATTTTCAGGGCATTGCCTATTTGGTTCTCCACCGTTTTTACCGATATACCGAGCAGCGTTGCTATTTCTTTATAACTTAATTGTTCAAACCGGCTCAGTATAAATATTTCCCTGCATTTTTCGGGAAGGGAATTTATTACATTTTGAATTGTTTTTTCCGTTTCTTTGGCTTCCATATTGGCTGCGGTAGTATCGGGGCTTATAAAAATATCTAGTAGGGTATCAATAGGATTTGATTGAAGTTTTTTACGGGTTAGCTTATTGTAGCAACGATTTTTTACCGAGGTCATCAAATATGCTTTAGGACTAT
Organism: uncultured Chitinophaga sp.; assembly: GCA_964355045.1. Lineage (GTDB taxonomy): Bacteria > Bacteroidota > Bacteroidia > NS11-12g > UBA9320 > JABWCE01. The sequence goes on from CAYHCM010000005.1 coordinate 10,317, forward strand.
CGGTAACCGGAAAAGTTCCTTTTCCTTCCCAAATGGACATAAACACTTCCTGAACAGTATCAATGGCTTCCTGCTGATTTCTTAAATAATAAAAAGCAAAGTTTACCAATCCCGGCTGATAGGTTTTATAGAGAGATTCAAATCGTTGGATATCCAAAAGCCGGAGTTATTTTTTGTGCGGGCAAATGTAATTATTTTATTTACATACGTTTTTCAATTCAATCTAAAATGAGACTGGAAAGTCAAAAAATTAATTTTTATAAATAGTTGCTTTCAATCTAAATTCACATAATTTTGCAACCCTCTAAAAAAGGGGGCTTAGCTCAGCTGGTTCAGAGCATCCCGACCTTAAAGTCGGGAGGGTCACATGACGAAGAAGCAAAAATAAAAAGGGGGCTTAGCTCAGCTGGTTCAGAGCATCTGCCTTACAAGCAGAGGGTCACTGGTTCGAACCCAGTAGCCCCCACAAATCAGGAAAAGGCTTTCAGTATTTAAATACTGAAAGCCTTTTTTGATTTATCAACCAAATAAAAATGTCAGTGCAATAATTATGTAGGATAAAAAGGTGCTTTGAAATTGATTTTGAATTACCGAAATATTTCTTCCCAGCCGAGTGTCCAACAGCACCGGCTCCCATGCCTCTTTAGCGATGGGATGTGAAATGAAAAACGGACGTGGTGGCTAAACCATCAATTATAATTTACAACTTGCCTGTTTTTGTATTTTATCCCGCATCAAAAAATTCAAACCAATTAATCCAAAAAAACCGAAAACGAAATTATCCTACCTTAATGATAATGGATGGAAGGAGTTGAGCGGCAGGAAATTATCGGTTGGTAAATAAAAAGTTTCAGGTTCTTAATCGGCCGGGTACGACTTCCTCTCAGATGCCACTATTGAAGATACGTTTGCCGGGAAGTCTTTTTTCGGAAAATTCGGAAGGGAAATATAGTTGGAGTGTAATCCCAAATAAAAAAATAAATTCCCAATATGGGATTAATTTCAATTCCGTAAATTTTTATTACATTTAAAATGAGAGATTTAAAAATATTGGAATAAATTTTGTCTAAATTTTATCAAACAATTTAGATAATGAAAACTTTTAAAAACCTCTCGAAATTTTTTCAAAGATTAATCCCAATGGGGTTAACTTTTCTTCTGGCTCTTACTTTTGGACAGGCAATTGCACAAAACTGGTATAATGCAAGTTGGCAATACCGCAAGCAAATTACTATTGACTATACAAAAGTAGGATCTACAGGGGCACCACATACCAATTATCCGGTGCTGATAAGTCTGACTTCAGATGCAGGTCTTTCGGCAAATGCAATGGCAAATGGCTACGATATTCTGTTTACCTCCAGTAATGGTACTACAAAAATTGATTATGAAAGGCAAAGTTATTCTTCGGGCACATTGGTAGCCTGGGTTGAGATTCCGAGTCTTTCGGCTACAGCCAATACAATTATTTACATGTACTACGGAAATTCGGGTGCATCAGATCAACAAAATATTACTGGCGCATGGAACTCAAACTATTCGGGTATTTGGCATTTGGAGGAAACTTCCGGTACTTTTTACGATGCCACTTCCAATAATCAGGACGGCATAGATTATGTTTCAGCAACCGGAAAGACAGGTAAGATTGGAAGTGGACAGCAGATTAGCAATGGATCAAGTGATTATATAGACCTTGGCACATCAAATATTTTAAGGCCTGAGACCGGTGATTTTTCGGCCTCAGTATGGATTAATATGAGCACCGTATCGTGGTGGGGCGCTTTTGCCGGAGACCGAAATGGCACAAGCATTGGATTTGGAGAAGGCTGGGTTATGGCTCATGATGATGCTGGCCATTACCTTGTTATTTTAGAAGCTTCTAATGGTTTTGCCAAATATTATACATCCACAGCCGAATATGATAACGGAGCATGGCACTTGCTGTCATTTACCTGGAATAATTCATCTCAAATCCTCACAATGTTTGCTGATGGAAGTGCCATTACACCAACAAAGGCCAATGATCAATCACTTGGAGACATTTCACCAACTACAAACATTAATTTTGGCAGGCAACCTAATGCTACCAATAAAATGACCGGTTATCTTGAAGAAGTGCGTGTAGCAAAGACAACCCATGCAACCGGCTGGGTAAGTACAGATTACAACAACCAGAACTCGCCATCAACATTTTATTCCCTTGCTTCACAAGAGACCAATCAGAAGACCTGGGACGGAGGTGCCAGCACAGCCAACTGGGGAGATGCAGCAAACTGGAGTCCTGATGGTATGCCTTTATCTCCCGATAATGTAAATTTCACAGGAGCAAATACAATAGACATAAATGTGGCAGGGGCGTGTAACAATTTGACTCTCAATAATGCCAGTTTGATCCTTACTGTAAAAAGCAGTTACTCGCTTACTGTATCAGGAAATATTACACTCACAACCGGTACTTTAAACACCGAGGCAGCCTTTCCGACAGTGACAGGAACAACAACGCTTACAGCAGGCACAGTTGGCTATACCGCCAGCGGCAACCAAACTGTAGCGGCCAAAAGTTATATAAACCTTACTATAAGTGGAAGTGGAACAAAAACATTGGCCGGCAACACGTCTGTGAGTGGTCTTTTAACTTTAGGCGGAGGATATTTGTCTTTGAGCAGCTATAATCTTAGTATGAGTAGCGGCGCCACCATATCCGGTGGAAGTAGTTCAGCCTTTGTTTATACCGGCGGAACCGGACAATTCAAATGGCTTAATTGCGCAGCTTCTACAACCAGAACATTTCCTGTAGGCCATACCAACTCTTCAGCCGGCTATACTCCACTGGTGATAGCGTTTAACGGAGGTCATACTACGGATGATTTTGGCGTGGTGGCTTACGACAAAATAACAAATGATGGAACCCGGGACGGAACCGCTTACACAAGTACGGTTGTAAAAACCACTTGGAATATTACGGAAACCGTTTCAGGTGGTTCCAATGTCAATATACAGTTTCAATGGAACTTAGCGGATGAAGCAGCCGGTTTTAGCAGGGCAAGTTGCCATATGTCGCATTACACTACAGCTTGGGGCGATGTAGGCAGCAATGCCGCTGCAAGCGGTTCAAATCCCTACACATTTACTTACAGTGGCTACACAGGTACATTTTCACCCTTTGGAATGGGAGGATCAGGCGGACCTCTTCCGGTCACTCTTTTATACTTCAAAGCAATGAAAGAAGGAAATATGTCCTTGCTCAACTGGGCTACAGCTACCGAAAAAGATAACGATTATTTCAGCATTGAGAAGAGTACTGACGGCTTGAACTTTAAACCCATAGGAAGTGTTAAAGGAGCAGGAAACAGTCATCAGATACTTAAATACGCTTTTACAGATTCCGACCCTTTACCGGGATTGAACTATTACAGAATAAAACAAACCGATTACGACGGAAAGTTTTCTTATTCACCCATTGAGATAATATCCAATCTTACCGAACGGACAGAAAACCTTAGCCTTAATTTTTATCCTGTACCGACTTCTGATTATATCAATTTGGATATGAATAGCCCAACGGATATGGAAACCCAATTGAAAATAGTTGATCTTTTGGGAAATACAGTTTTGGAAAAAAATATTGCCATCCACACCGGCTATAATCATTTTGAGCTGGAGTTAGGCAATTTATCCGGAGGCGTGTATTTCATTTTATATGCTGAGCGTCAGGGATTCAAAAGTGCTCGATTTATGGTTAACAAATAACAAAAATCGTAACTACTCAGCATTGGGAATACTAATTGGAACCTGGGTTTATGAAATAAAAGGTGGTTGATTAATAACAAAAAAATCCCCCTAACACCCTTTAAAAGAGGGAATCTGGACTCCGAAAATTGTTTTTTCTTCCAAGCCGAATGTACACCATCTGAGGCTTCCCAGCCATGTCTCTTTAGTTTTGGGATGTGAAATGGAAAAAGGACGTGGCGGCTAAACCACCTGAATAATTTAAAAACTTTTCTATTTTTGTATTTCATCCCGTACCAAAAAATGCAACCCTATTTATCCCAAAAACCGAAAACCAATTTTTCATGGCTTGGGATGGTGGTGGAAGGAATGCGTTGGACGATAGGAAATGATCGCTTGGATTATAAATGGTTTCAGGTATCGGAGCCGCCGCCGACTTCCTCTCGCATTTCCTGTCTGTCGAGACTTCGGCCAGGAAGTTTTTTTGGGAAGACTTGACAAGGGAACAATATATTGTAACTTTCAAGCTATCAATTTATATAATGAAATCTGGTTGCTTTAATAATCTATAAGTATTACGTTTGTGAAAAGAATATATAATGCCAAAGATTTTTGAATATTTAGGAATTCTTATATTTTTTTATTCCAATGAACATGAGCCAATCCATGTTCATGGCAAATGTGACGGATCAGAAATTAAAGCGGAATTTTATATAATTGCCGGCAAAATTGTTGAAATAAAAATTAAATCAGTAAAAGGTATGAGGCCGCTTACAGGAAGTAAACTCAAAGATTTTGAAAAATTTATTGAAAAATATGGAGATGTAATCATTCAAAAATGGATTGATTACTTTGTATATCATAAAGAAATTAAATTTGAAAAAATTAATACACGAATAAAATGAAAATAACCGAGGAATATTTGAATAACGAGGTTGAAATAACTGAAATTAAAGATGCTCAATATATTGGAGATTATGCCATAAGAATATTTTTTAATGATGGATTTAATAAACGTGTTGATTTTAAACCATTTTTAAAATCCGCTCTACACCCCTCTATTCGTAAGTATATGGATGAAGAAAAGTTTAAGGAATATAAAATTATTGACGGTAATCTTAATTGGAATGATTATGATATGATTTTTCCAATAGAAGACCTGTATAAAGGAAAATTATAGCATTTTATATATTCGAAAAAGGATTGTATTTATTCATGGAATAAAACTTTTTCCTCTTCCGGATTAAGAATTACGGCAGGTGATAGTTTTTTTTAAAAGGTGTACTGCAACGAACAAAAATACGATAAGTAAAAAACTTTTCTATTATTGTATTTCATCCCGTACCAAAAACCAAAATCCGAACTTTCATCGCTTGGAATGGTGGTGTAAGGAAGGCGTTGGACGATAGGAAATGATTGCTTGGTTAATAAAAGGTTTCAGGTATCGGAGCCGCCGTCCGACTTCCTTTCGCATGCCCATGCTGTCGAGACGTCGGCTGCGAAGTTTTTTTAGGAAGACTCGGAATTGAAATAGGCCAATTACAACCAAGACTTTTTGCTTTGGAGTGCAGCCGTTGGTTACAAATTTTTAAAAGACAAAAAAGCCGATTTGCGATTGAGTGTGTTTGATATTATGAAACAAAACAACAGCATCGCCCGAAACAACACCAAAACCTATTATGAAGATATTCAAACCAACATCTTACAGAGGTATTTCATGTTACCTTTACCTATAACCAGAAGTTTTTTAAGGAAACTAAAAAATCAAAAAACAGCACGGTTCCCAAGACAGATTAATATTTAATCATTCCAAATTTTGTCAGTCGTAACATTATGACAACTCTGGCACTGACCCGTAATAATAGGAGCTTCCATATATTTTAAAACTCCCTGAGTGTTTTGATGAGCCGGGTAAAGCCCTTTTTCAAAATTTATGGTTTCAGTGGTATAAAAATTTCCTTCCCCATCCACCTCAATTATATATTTTAAAATTCCTTGTCCATTGGGTTGGCTATAAAGCAATATTTTCCCATTTGGATTTTTAGATTCTTTATTAGCTTTATATACAGAACCGGCCACATCAAACCAACCTTCCCCTTTTCCTCCGGTTGCATGGCAATTCATGCAATTTTCACCATTACTATGGCTTTCATCATCACCAATTTTACTGGTCATGGAAACTTTTTTCCCAATATCATAATGGCTGCAGGATATTATTATTTGGGCCGTTGAGAATACTAATATTATTAGAACACAGAAGCTGGAAATTTTTTTCATTTTTATTTTTGGCAAAATTACTATTAAGGATGGGTGTTTTTCAAATTGTCGCAAGAGTATTTTTTTTATTTTATTCACTATTTGGCTATAGCCTTTTGGCATTTTTATTTTTTACAGTTCAATAAATTGAACTGCAATGGATAGTTTGCAGCCATAATTTTTACTCGCACTGAATCCATTGCCGTTATTGCTTTAGCCAATGGAAAAAATATAGTTTTCCCACTTAGATTTATCACCAAGCCACAATTAGAAATCCTCCCTGAAAGATTCATATTCTCTTGATAAAATTAAATATTTATTTTATTCAAGGTTTAAATTTTAGCCTGTGACAAACATGTTTATGACTCAACTAATTTTTAAATTAGGTTTGCACCAATGAATCAGTACGAACAATTTTTAAAATTTGTGTATGAAAACGGAATTGAAAAATCTGACCGCACCGGAACAGGAACACGAAGCTGGTTTGGCGGGCAAATGCGGTTTGATTTAAAAGATTCATTCCCGCTAATTACTACAAAAAAAGTTCACCTTAAATCTATTATTTATGAATTGCTGTGGTTTATAAAAGGCGATACCAATACGAAATATCTGACCGACCACGGGGTAAGTATCTGGAACGAATGGGCGGATGCAGAAGGTAACCTTGGCCCTGTGTATGGCAGGCAATGGAGAAGCTGGGAAGGAGCCGATGGCCAAACCTACGACCAGTTAAAGGAGGTTATTCATTTAATAAAAACCAACCCCGACAGCCGCCGCATTATCATCAGTGCATGGAATGTGGCCGATATTCCAAAAATGGCTTTGGCGCCATGCCATTGCCTGTTTCAGTTTTATACCACCCCACCTTCCCCCGAACAAAAGGCCAAAGGGTTGAATGGTTCGCTTTCCTGCCAATTATATCAACGCAGCGCTGATTTGTTTTTGGGTGTGCCGTTTAATATTGCCAGTTATGCTTTATTCACTTTAATGATAGCACGGGAATGCAACATGGAAGCCCATGAATTTGTCCATACCTTTGGCGATGCGCATATTTACAGTAATCATTATGAACAGGTAGAATTGCAATTAAGCCGGGAACCAAAACCGTATCCAACTATGGAATTAAATCCGGCTAAAGATTCCATTTTTGATTTTGAATTTGAGGATTTTGTTTTGAAAAATTATGAGCCGCATCCGGGAATTAAGGCGCCCATAGCGGTGTGAAAGCAATAATTCGTAATTTTTAATTCGTAATTAAATTCATTTCCCCTTCATCCCATTAGCCACCGCCGGAAAATCAATCGTAATTTCCGCTTCCCCCAATTCCAATCTATTTATTAATTCCACGCCCTGCATCAGGCTGTGGTCCTGATTGCTCACTTCGTATTTCCAGGCGCCAAATCGGCCGCGGCTGTAAATATTTTTATTTTCCAACCAGGGCTGTAGCGGTTTTAATAATTCATCCCGATTTACCGAAGGCGTTGGATAACCATATTCATAACTCACCATAAATTCAGAAACCACATCCGTTGCCTTTTCTATCAGTCCATCTTCGATTAAGGCATTAATTGTGTCTTTAATTAAAGACTCCCTATTAACCGGTTTTACAGAAGATTCACTTGTTTCAGCCATCAGACTCCAATGAGTATTTATGTCCGGAACATTATTTGGACTGTAATTGGAAAATACTGTAACTCTATAATAAGGGCTGTTGCTTTCCGGAAAATACATCCAGCATTTGGTGACCAATTCAGGTTTTGGTTTTCCCTTTAAACCAATTCCTACAATGTTTGTTCTGGAATGTTTTAACTGAGCGGATGTTTCAATTAATTCTTGCGGAGCCTTTTCAATTGTTTTAAACAAAACATCTATGGGCATAGTGCTTAGCAAATTTTCATAGTGAACGTTTTCGCCATTATTAAGATAAACCGTTTTTGAATCAGCATCAATTTTTACAACTTCTGTATTTAAAGAAAAATAATTTTGCCCTATTAAATTTTCTCCCACCGATTTCCAAATGGCTCCGGTTCCGCCATATTTTGGAAATTGAAACGTATTATTTGGTCCCCAACTTAATTCGTCTTTTTCAAAAAGTATATTCTCGGTAACCCTTTGCAAATCGGTTACGGCCACTCGTTCTCCAATCCAATTATAGGCCATATCTTTGGGAGGATAAGCCCACACTTTAAAATTATAGGGCATCATAAATTCGTCGGCAATGCCTTGGCCGAAGGTGGCCATGATCCATTCTTCAAAATTTTCAGGCTTTTTACTTAATGGATTTTGGTAATTATGAATTATTCCTTTGAGGCAATTCCACATGCTTTCTTTTGGCAGGTAGCGTATATTGTTTTGAAAGGGATAAGGCACAAACCGGTTTTTCATCCATACCCAGCTTTCGCGCTGATGAGCTAGCCAACCGTCGTCGCCCAAGGCTTCCTGCATCAATTTGTCAAAATACCCGTAATGTGAAAACTGAACATGACCGCCTACATCCCATGTAAATCCTTTGTCATCTACAAAACTGGTGGCCAACCCTCCTATATAATTTTCTTTTTCAAGAATATGAAAATCGGTAATCCCCAATTCCTTCAATCTGTAGGCCGCTCCCAATCCCGTTGGACCTGAACCGATGATTAAATATTTATAGCTTTTTGGCATGCTTAATTTTGGAAGTGCAAACCAACATTTTTAGTTTGAATAAAGTGATAGATTGGGTAATTATTTTATTTTTTATTTCGTCCATTACGGCAATTATTTAAAGATATTATTACACCTTATTATTTATTCAGCCTTATAATTTTATTTTTAACAAAAAGGTGCACCCATGAATCTGAAAGACTAATCCATTTATAGATTTTAGTTGGAACATAAAAATGACCCTAAACAGGTGGCAAAAAATGATTTAGATAAAACTAAATTTACGGAGACGGTAATGCAGGCTTCACCAATTTTACAATATGCATTTTATCCAATAGCAAAATTATAGGATAAACCGGGTCAAACTCCCACCATTTGGCGGCAAAATTTGCTCTGTCACCGTTGTGATGATGATTATTTTGAAATAATTCGCCCAATAAAATAATATCAAAAAACAAGGTATTTCGTGATTTATCAGGTTCGTTAAAATTGCGGTAGCCATATTTATGACCGGCCCAATTAACAATAGCTCCATGCACCGGACCCATCAAAAAATGGATGGGCAATAATAAATACATCCACCAATGCGTAGCAAAAGTCACATAAAATGCCACATATAACACCCCGAATGTGATACGGCTTAGCCAGCTATCCGCTATTTTATCAATTACAGGATAAACAGGATAATTATTTTCAAAACGTTCATCGGCCTGTAAAGTTCCTTTTAATAAACCATTGTAAATTTTACCCGTGTGAACCATCATGCTAAACACCTCTTTAAAAAAATGAGGGGTATGCGGATCTTGCTCTGTATCGCTGTAGGCATGGTGCATTCGGTGAAGAATGGCATAAGCCCTTGCATTTAAATACGAAGATCCTTGAGCTACCCAGGCAAAAATATAAAAGAACTTTTCCCAAAATTTGTTCATGGTAAACATTTTATGGGCAGCATAGCGGTGAAGGTAAAAGGTTTGACCGAAAAGAGAAAGATACCAGTGCAGAATGAAGAATATTATTATTATCATTAATTTTTAAAAACGGGTGCAAAGGTAGATTTTAGAGTTTGATTTTATACACAATTCTAAAATCATTTTATTTGAGCAGATTATTTAGGATATTTTAGATTGCCATAAACTATATATTTGTTCTTGATTTTTAATATGCCGAATCCGATTTTTAAATTCAAAATTCGAGAAAAGTTAACTTATAAATTGTCATAAAATTTTATAATCTCATTATGAAAAAAATACTATTAATTCTGATTCTTTCGTCGTTCAATTACTTCTCTTTTTCGCAAAACAAAGAAGACGCCGAAAAATTAGTAGAAGAAGGTGTAGCCTGTCATGACAAAGGCAATTATACCTGTGCCATTTCAAAATATGATAAAGCCCTTGAACTTGACAAGGATAATTTAAATGCATTGGCTGAAAAAGCATTTACGTTGTTTAATTTAAAGCAATATGACGAATCTATTATATTTTGCCAAAAAGCTTTGGAAGCACATTCGGGTGATAAGGATCTTAAAATGGTTTTTGTTACCTATGGAAATGCGCTGGATGCCTCAGGAAAACCTGAAAAATCATTAAAGATATATGATGAAGGAATCAAACAATTTCCGGATTTTTATATGTTGCATTACAACAAGGGAATCACTTTAACAGGAATTAAAAAATACGATGAAGCTATTTTATCATTTCAAAAAGCAGTAATGGCAAACCCTGATCATGCAAGTTCGCATAATGCAATGGCAGGAATATTGAAATTTAAGAATAAAAGAGTGCCGGCACTTTTGGTTTATTGTCGCTTTCTGGTCATTGAACCTGATGGTCAAAGGGCAAAAGAAAATTTGGCTTCTGTTAAAAAGATTTTGAATATTGGTCAAAAGAAACAAAAGCATAAAAATATTATGTATATCAGTATGGGCATGCTAAGTGATACCAACAAAGATGGTACAGTAAAGGAAAACAGTTTTTCATCTACTGAGCTGACATTATCTATCTATTCTTCATTTAACATTGATAAGGAATTAGGTATAAAAAAAGACATTGATAAATTAATAAACCAATTGGATAGAGTATGTAAATCTTTAGAAGAATCTAAAAAGAACAATTTCGGATTTTATTGGGAATATTATGTTCCTTATATTATTGAAATGCGGGATAAAAAAATGATAAGAACGTTTGCCTATATAGCCTTGGCTTCGTCCGGTAAGCGAAATATTTCAAAATGGTTAAAATCGCATCAAAGCGAAGTGCAGAAATTTTATAATTGGTTGAAAGAATTTGAATGGAAGGTTGAATAGAAACCAGATAAAGATTTGACAACTTTTCAAAAGTTGTCAAATCTATTCTCACTTCAACCTCACAAAATAACACTCATCCGGAATATAAAAATTTTGAACCCCATATCCATTTGTAGAAGGAAATGATGAATATAAATACATCGTCATTTCTTTAAAATTTATACTTTTTACAATACCGCAATGACCCCAGTTTTGATGCCAAAACTGTACAAAATCGCCGGATCTTACATCCACTAAATTTTGAATGGCCGTGCCCTTTCCGTTTTCAGTTAAGGCATAATAAACCCCTTTGGGAATAGGAGAATTGTTAGCCCGAAGTAGAGTAATATCGTGGTTGGTTATTATTCTTATTCGCTTTTTATCCTCTTTGTTAAGTTGAATAAAATTTTTTAGAACTCCGATGACCAATTCAGTACAAACGGCTTTTTCATACGTTGGCGAGATGGAAGGCCCATGTTTTTCGACATAGGTTATGACTTGTTGGTTTTTATCGGGGATCTGTTTATTTCCATAATTTTTAGAATTAGAAATGGATGAATTGATTGATATAAACGAGAAAAATAATGCGATTAAGCAACCACTAATTACCCGATTTTTCATCGTAATTATTTGGATTAATCTTTCTCCCATATTCTTGTGGTTATACCTTCTTGCCTTAGCACTTTCCAATTATATTCCTTTGCTTTTTTTAAAAGTTTTTTCCTTAATTTTTTAGGGTAAAATATTTTTAGAACTAATTTTTTATGTGAATATTTTTTCAAAATACCCAGTTGCCCCAAGATATCAAAAACCGCACTGCCGCATCGCATTCCAATAAATGCATAGTTGTAAGGTGAGTTTTCTAAATAGTATTTATTTATGCTATCTAATTTTATTTTCTGGGTATTACTAATAGGAATTAATATGGTAGTTTTCTTTACTTCATCCACCCCGTTCCCCAGAATATCCCAAAAATCAAGAAGGGAATGAACGGCAAAATGACTATGAAAATTTTGTTTTTTAGCTAAATAATGGAATTTACCAATTGGTAAAAAATTTAAAACTTTATTACTATCGGTTTCGATGCCTGCATGTCCGCCATATTTTCCGCCAAACCATTTTTTTTCTGAATCTTTAAATTGTCTTTTTGGTTTTGAACCATAAAGAAAATGAACTTTAATAAAAACGCTATCCTGCGCTGATATTGATTGTGAATAAAATATTAAACAAATTGTTAGGATGGCAAATTTGGTTTTTTGTACCATAAAAATTATTTTTTTACCTTGTAATTCGTAAACTGAAATTGGATGGGTTCATCCCAAATTGTCGGTTATCTTGAACCACATAGACACATAGACATTTAAGGATTCACATAGGTAATTCCCAATGTGGTTTTCCATGTTACTATGCTCCTGTGTGGTTCCATTTTTTATTCACGTAAACATTTTAGCGACAATTTGGGATGCACCCAATTGGATTTTGCCATCAAACTCCTATTTTAAAAAAGTATATTATTCCAGATTTGACAACTTTTTAAAAGTTGTCAAATCTCAAACTACTTCCATATAAATATTAAACAAAATGCTTAATCCACCAACTATATCTTCCGGAATTATATCCAAAATGCGATGCACTGCTTTTTTATCCGATGCCCATGGATCGGAGGTTATATGCGGGTCTCCTTTAAAATAAATTTGAGAAATTATTTCCTTATATCCCGTGGCCGAAATCCTGAAATGAATATGCGAAGGCCTGTAAAGTTCTCCATTCAAATATTTCCCGGGCATAATGGTTTTGAAGGAATAGTCGCCTTTTTCATTCGTTTCCCAGGCTGCTCTTTGTTGATAGTCTGCTGTAGCATTATCATATTTTCCTTCGGCATTGCAATGCCAAACTTCTACCAAAGCATCTTTAATAGGCGTTGTACAATCATTTTTAAAAACCTTGCCTTTTAAAAGTATAGCCGAACCTGCAAGACCAGAAAACGTAAGGTCGCTTCGCAACGGGGCATTGGGGCGATAAAAGGGGCCCAAAATATCATTGGTGGTTTCGCAATCGCCTTTAAACGAATGGTCCATTTTTTTGACAACCGAACCAAAGGTGGTCATTGAAAAGGCGGTAAGCCCTGTACTTATAAAAAATTGTTTTCTGTTCATGTTTTTATTGAGGTTTAAAAAGTTTCATTTCGCCGCTTGGCGTTAAGATGTAATAAAGATTTTTTGGTTTTTCTTCCTTTTCCTGAGGCATGAAATATTTTACCGTTACGGTATATGAAACCTGAACCACCGGTTCGGTTACCATCGGATTTATTACAATATTATATTGGTCGTAATCTACCTGACTATAAAATTTTGAAGTTGTCTTTGAAACTTCATTTAAAAGAGGTTGGGATTTCTTTTTGGCAGCCTGTAAGGAAGGACGTGAAAATGCCTGATAGCTGAAATAGCGGGTTTGCGGATATACGGTGACAAAATTATCGGCCATTATTTTTTTAAAAGTATCCAGTTTAAACCCAATTATTTCATACGATTTCACCTTGTTTTTAATTTCATTCAGGCATTTCAGTCTTAAACTATCGAGGGATTTTTGAATATTTCCAATAAAATAATCCACTTTTACAAGATCATAAATTTCAGAACTTGAAGCGGCAGTTACTATATCATCAAGCTTTGAAGAATTGCGATAGCGAACGGCAATATTTTTTTGTAATTCAAATCCGGCAGGCACTTCATTGTAGGTTTTGCTGAAAAATTTGATTTCGGTTTGGATATCATATTTAGGCACAAACGACAGCATGTCAATCTTAACATCGTTGGTATCTATTCCGAAAATGGCGAGCTTTCGTTTGAAACCTGATATTCTGCTTCGCATCAACTGGTCGGTACTTTCAATGGTTTCACCAACTTGAACGATGTTGAAAATGGCCACATAATTATCTGCTTCAATATTTAGCAGCCCGTTTACTTCCAGATTAATTTCACTGTAGTTGGTAATATTGGCCTTGCTCAATGGGGTTCGGCTTGTGCTGTTATAAGCGAGGTAATTATTGTATTGAAAATTTCCTGAAACCTGGGCCATGGTTGGGGTAAACCATGTTATAATTAATAATGCAATAATTGATTTTTTCATTTTCATTTTTTTTAATAAACCATTTTTATTCCTTCACTTTCCCTTTTAAAACCACACCTTTTTTGGCAGTTTGTTTTTGCATGGATTTATAAATAGTGCTGTTAAAACTTTTTGAGCTTTCAGTTACTTCATTTTCCGATTTTATTTTTATATAATTGTTTCTTTGCTCAATGCATAATGCCAGTTTAGCCTCGGACGAATCTCGTTCCTGCTTCAGTTTCATAATATATAAGGTTCGCTCCTCCACCGTCATTTTTTGTAAATCTTCGGGGAGATATTCAGTTTTTAGGGTATCGACTTTTATATTTCCATTGGCTACATCGGTCACCAAATCCTGTTTGTAATAGGAATCGCTTTTGGCGCCTTTTGATTTTTTATACTCAGCCCTGCTGGCCGATTCATAGGTTTTTCCATTTTTATAAATGGTATTGGCCACCATTTTTTCATTTTCTTTTCCGGTTCTTATTTTAACCGTTCCATAAAATACGACCGAGTTGTCAATGGTATTTTGAAGTTTTGCTATCTCTGTATCATAAGGTGTGGTTACTACATAGCCGTTGGCGTCTTGATCTACCGCTATATAATCGCCACCTGTAATTAAGGCTATTTCTTTCCAAACCGCTTCGGCTCCATCGCAGGTTCCCATTTTCAGGGTATTAATAATTATGCCTTTGGTAACTGCAACCCGGCATGTGGCAGGATAATCCACATCATCCGTATAATCCATGTGAGGAGGGCAGTCACCCACCAAAAAAACCGATTTATAAACGCCTGTATCATTATTCCATTTAAACGTATTTACCGCATCAAACAAAGCCTGATTTACACTTTCAGGTGTATCGCCGCCACCATCGGCTACCATTTCCATTAGCTTGGCATACAGGGCATCTATATTTTGGGTAAACTCAATTTTTTGAGTTACAAATTTGTCGCCCCGGTCGCG
>CAYHCM010000005.1:25394-63726 GCA_964355045.1 uncultured Chitinophaga sp.
CTATATTTTGGGTAAACTCAATTTTTTGAGTTACAAATTTGTCGCCCCGGTCGCGATAAAAAACCATTCCTAATTCTAATTCAGGCTTTGGATCGGCTTGCAAAAGGCTGCTGGCAATGCTCCAGATTTTTTGTTTGGCTGTGGCAATTAATCCTTGCATACTGCCTGTTACATCAAGGCAAAATACCAATTGGATTTTTTTGGTTGGCACCGTTTGCTGGTTGGGATTGCCCACCACCACTTGGGTATTCGGGTTGTTTTGCAGTTGTGCTATCATAAGTTTTGAACTTAGTAATAGCAACAGAAGGATTAGATTTTTTAGAGTTTGCATAATTTTTATTTTTTATAATAATGGGGTTAATTTATAATAATGGGTTTTAATTTTAAGTTATTGTTTTAGGCTTTACAGGATTTTGAGAGAGAATCTATTTCTTCGGAAATTAATACCTTAGTAGAATGCATATTTAGAACGAAAATCAACCTTATTACCTTATTAATAATTCATGGTTTAATAAGGTATGAGAGGTGTGTAATTGCCTACAAAATTTCTACTAAGGTTAGATAAATTTCCCACTTTAAATCCAGTAATTACTTATTCTATTCAATAATCATATCAAACCGTTTGGCTTGTTCCTTAATAATTTTTTCAATTTCGCTTTCCAAAGTGGGTTGATTTGAGGTCGTTGTAGTTTTTGTTTTCTCCTTAGCGATATAGCTTTCCCTGTTTTTATTTAGCGTTTCAATTTCCTTTTGAATCAAGGTTCGTTCGGTTTTTTTAATTTTTACAATCACCTGAATTTCTGATTCGCTTTTGTTTTTCAAACTTTCGGGCAGGGTTTTTTTGTCAATTTTTTTAATAATGGTGCTGTCATCCGTATGGGCATCTACCAAATCCCAGACAGAGTTTTTGTATAATTCTTTTTTGCCTTTTACCGAAACCCTTTTTATGGCGGCGGAAGTATTTTTACTGTAATTCATTTTATCCACTTCGGCCTGCTTCTGATAGTTTGCAGTTCCTAAATTACCATACGAAATATAGGTAGTATTTAATCGGTCGTTGAGCGCAAACAGGCTGCTGTCATAAGGAGTGGCAATATCTGCAACTACCGTATTTTGATTAATACATGTAAAACTTCCGTTTCCACACTCGCTTCCCAAGTTCCAATGTTCCCGTATTCCCTGTATTTTATCACCGCAATAAATGGTATTTACAATCACCCCTTTATCATTGGCAGCTTTACAGGCTTGGGTATAGCTTATTAATCCTTGCCGGTAATCCTCATTGCCAGCAATAAAGAGCACCTTATAAGTATTTCTTGACGTATCCCAATTCAGCTCATTAACGGCCCCATAAATTATATGGCTGCAATACTCGTCACCGCCATCAATAGTAAGACGGAATAGATTTTTGGAAACCTGATCCAAATCGCTTGTAAAAGCATTTATTTGTTTGCTATATCCATTATTAATCCCATTGGATGGGCGACCGTATTCATAAAGAGCAATTTCTATTTGTGGAGACTTGTCATTGTTTTTTGCTCTGCCCATCACACTTACCATGTTCCAAAGTTGGTCTTTGGCCTGGTCAATTAGTCCGCTCATGCTTCCCGATACGTCAAGGCAAATTAGTACCTGGATTTTTTTAGAATTTGGAACCGGAGGATGGCTAACCTGAACATTCGGATTGCCTTGTGGTTGGGCCGTGCACATTGAGAAGCACGATAAAATAAAGGCGGCTGATAAATACTTTAAAGTTTGCATAATTTTTATTTTTTATAATAGTTGATGTAATGAAACGTTGACGAGGTTTTAAACCTCGTCAACGTTGAAATTATTTTTATTTTTTATAATAGTTAAGGTGAATTTTTTTACTCCCGTTTTTAAGCATTACACCGTTTTCATTTACTTTTTCTTCCTGACCGTTTTCATCTTTTAAAAATTCATTTAAAAAATCCATCACTTTGGCAGCGGCAATGGCTACCACAGTTCCATTTGTAATAGCTTCAACCGCCGCCGATTTTAATAATTGGAGAGCCTGTTTTCGGAACATCTGATTGGTGGCAAATAAATCGGCGCTTATAATGGTGTCGCCGGTTACTGCTACAAATCCAATATAATTTGAATCGGCCAGCATCAGTTTTTCGAAATGGGATATATACCTTGGCAATTCGGTTTTTAAAGTATCCGAATTTTGAAGTGCGGCATAAGTTCCGGTGCTGGTTTGGGTTGAATTTTTAGCATTCATATCGGCCACTTTGTTCCAAACCTGACCTTGATTTTTTGAAACTATGGCCTGTTTTCTAACACTTCCATTAGTAACCCCATAATATCCTTCAAACCTATGACCTGTTGTTTTAGGTGTCCATCGCCCATGCTCCACACAAAAAACCGATGCCTTAATTTTTCCACTTCCGGGTGCTAAAATTAAATCTTGCCCAATTACCCTGTCTTGCTTTCCTCCTGTTACAATTTCACCGGCCAAAATCATGATGGTGTCTTTTGAAATATTTTCAATTTCCAGCGTATTTACCATTCCGCCATTCAGTTCACTAATCTTTATTTTTTTACCTTTAATGGCTTCCTGTAAGCTGGTATAATTACCTACACTGCGGTTGGCAGTTACATATACATCATTGGCTCTTAGCATATAAATTCTTAAATTTCCCAGGGTAAATTTCTTTTCCATATCGGTAAATTCAGCGGTTTCATTTAACGAATACGCGCTGTCAGTAAAATTGACAAAGGAAGATTTGCCAATACTTATATTGGCCAGATTAAGTTGGGCTTTTAAAACGTGAGAGCCCAAAAACAGTATGATAAACAGATACTTTTGCATAACTTTATTTTTAAAATTCAATTCAAAGGTGGGGTAGGGATTTATATAATTTTATAACAATGAGTGAACCGTTGGAGCAAATGAGTGAAAAGGGAAAATGGAGATGTAAACGAACAGTTGGGATTTTTTAATGTTCAGTAGGGAGCAACATATCCTTAACCCTAAGCACCGAAACCTGGAAACCGGGAAATTATTTTATTACTGTTTCGGGGCCTCATTATATAAAAAACGTTAGACAATTAAAGTTTTAATACACCAGTATGAAGGCATGAATTACATAGACCTGCTCAAAATAGGCCTGATGAAATACAATGCAGGAATGCCGTTATAATTTTTTTAATACCATTGTTACACTTTGAAGATGGTCTGTTATTCTGAGGGGCTAAGGGTATTTATGTTAAGAAACCTAAAATATCGGGTTCAAAAAATTGGCTAGAAAATACGACAGAAACCTAACCAATATTAAATAATGTTAATTTAAGTCAATCTTAATTGGGTTTGTTTGTATTACCTTAATACCTTAACGTAATGAGAAATCTATCAGTATCTGTAAGTTTACTATGTCTGTTTTTTTTAATGCCCAAGGCGGGTAGTGGCCAAACTTATCAAACATTTGATGCTACCAACACCAGTGCGTTAACTGCCAACAAATGGTCAGCAGGATCAGGAACAAATGCGTGTGCCGGGTATGGAATAAGCGGATTTGGAACTGGCAACATCGCTTATTTTTGCACAGCAAGCGGCACAGGAAATGGCTCGGTAGCAATAAGCGTAGGTGGCATTATTGTTACCGAAAATTATACGCATAGCGGTGGTTCAGATAATACGTTATCAACAGGCGGTGCAGTGGTAACGGTAGATGTGGCAAGTGGTAAAACGTTTGTAATGCCCTTTAATTGGCTATCGAATACGTCAGGAACCGGATTTATAAAAAATGGTTCCGGCACATGGACGATGACGGGAAGCGGGCTTAGTTCAAATTATGATGGCGGATTTACACTTAATGCCGGTACTGTGATTGCACGGCCCAATAGTTCACATGCATTTGGAATGGGTCCTATGGTAATTAACGGGGGCACAATTGAATCTCAAGGAACCTACACATGGACTCCAAGTGGACTTACCATTGGTGGCGATTTTTCTTTTACAGGCACTGGAGGTCATATTTGGGATCAGGCTGTTGGTATAGGAACTTCAATCCGGTCTATAACCAATAGTAAGACAAATGGAACCGAAACATTTTCAGGTATTATCTCAGGTAGTGGAGGTGGAATAACCTATTCAGGAAATTCGGCGACTACCTTTATAATGACAGGAGCTAATACCTATACAGGATTAACTACTGTTTCAGGCAGTAACTTACAATACAACAGGTCGGGGGGCGGAACTCTTCCATCAACAAATAATGTAACGGTAACAGGCGGCACTTTGCAAATTTCATCCAATCAAACCTTAAATGATGTCACCTTAACAGGCGGAACTTTATTGATAGACGATGGTGTTACCTTAACCATAAATGGCTCATTTAACCGAAGCTCATCTACAACAGTTACATTAAGCGGAAGCGGCTCTATACAATATGGGGGAAGCAGCACCTTAACCTTTAGCGGAAGTTCTTCCCAAACAGCAAGCACTTCTGAATTTCCAAGCTCAAATGGCCCAAATAGTATTACTATAAATAACAGTGCAGGGGTAGTATTACCAAGCTCATTTAATCGCACTATTAACGGTACCTTAACATTTGCCAGCGGCAAACTCACCCTTGGCACGAGCAATTTAATCTTAGCTAACGGCTCCACCATTAGCGGGGCATCCTCTTCCAACTATATCGTAACCAACAGCACCGGCTATTTGCAACGCAATAATGTAATCACCTCTACCGATTTTCCGGTAGGTAATTCAACATACAACCCCATAAACATTGTAAATTCAGGAACTGCAGATAATTTTACAGTAAATGTAGCCGATGATGTATTAGATGCAGGCACAAGCGGGTCGGCACTTACAGCCAATGCGGTTGACAGAACCTGGACAGTAACCGAAGGAACCGGTGGTGGTTCAAATGTTACCCTTACTGCCCAATGGAATACATCGGATGAATTGACATCCTTTACCCGAAGTTCATGTTATTTATCGCATTATAACGGGGGCTGGGACGCGACTACTGCTGGTGCAGCTTCGGGAGGCAATCCCTATACTATTTCTCGTTCAGGCATCACCACGTTCTCTCCGTTCGGGGTTGGTTCAGGCGGTGCATTACCCGTTTTATTAGTACATCTTAAAGCAACAAAAATTAATGAAACTGCCCTTATAACCTGGGCTACAGCTACGGAGTTAAACAATGATTATTTCATCATTGAAAGAAAAACCCCACTAAGCGAATATCAGAAAATTGGAACAATAAAAGGGTCGGGCAATTCCAATATGTTAATTAATTATTCCTTCACCGATAAAAATCCGGTAACAAATTCACTCAATTATTACCGCATAGTTCAGCATGATTTTAACGGAACGGAAGAATCCTTTGGCCCGGTATCGGTTAGATTTGGAAATCCAATTTCACAGGTAACCCTTTTACCCAATCCGTTTGATGAAACCCTTACCTTAAATTTGGATGATGAATCTGAAATAAGCAAAATTGCAGTAAAAAATATTCTGGGCGAGCTGATTTTTGAACAACCCATAGAGGGAAGAAATGCCCTAACAATAAATACTGAAACCTGGAAACCGGGAAATTATTTTATCGCCGTTTCAGGGCCGTATTATTTTAATATCTACAGACAGGTGAAATTTTAATGTGTTAAACGTTAACCTCGTCAACGTTTAATTTAAGAAAAAAATTAAACAGGAATATGAAAAAAGGGGGCTAAGAATTTAGTAATGGTTTTTGCAGAATACAATTTTGATAAAATCGGGTTCAACTCTATAAACTAACCTATGCTCATCTGTTATCCTTCGACTCCAATATCCTTTAAATTCAAATTTTAAAGGTTCTGGTTTGCCTGTGCCTTCGAAAGGAGTTTTAGCACATTCATAAATTAATTTTAATAATCTTTGAAAAATCTTTTTATCTTCAGTAATCCATTGATTGTATTGTTCAAAACCGATAGGTGTAAAACGAATATCCCGCATTAAATTTTTGGTAAAATAACCGAAATCGAATCGCCATTTTTATCTTGCTCTATAGATTTAATAAGAAGGTTTTTATCAATTGGATTATTCATAAAATAATCCGTATCACTGGTGTCTTCATCCACAACCAATGTGATAGGTTTTGATTTAAAGGTTGCTTTAATCGAATCAATAATGTCGGAAGTAATGTCGTTAGCCGAATTAAGATGGTATGTGGTGTACATAATTTTAATAATTTTTGACAAATTTAATGCAAAATTAAATAGCAATAATTAAATTAGCTCATAATTTTTATACTTAAACATGAGTTTGTGATTTTTATGATTATTTAGCAAAACATATCATCAAATGAGCGAAATGTTACTTTTGGCGTGTAAACGGGTATAGAGGGAACCCTAAAACAGGTATTTTTAGTTTTTCATACTTTTTAAGATGTTATCTTTGTTTTTTAATTGATGAAAAAATTAATTTTCATAGCGCTTGTATTGATGTTTGTTCAAAGCTTTGGGCAATCCAATACAGGGAAAAGTTCTGTTGAAAAACAGACTTCCGAATCGCCTATGGATTTGATTAACGAAGCCAATAAGGTAGCTGAAACCGATGCCACCAAAAGTATGCAATTGGCTACCACAGCCCTCCAGAAAAGCATAACTCAAAAAGACAAATCAGCCGAATATTTTTCATACAATACCTTGGGAACATTGTATTATAATGTAGGAAATTATGCCAAAGCAGCCGATTATTTTACCCGGGCCAACAATGGTTTTAAAATCATTAATAATGAAAAAGGCCGAAAATATTCCGAAAAATATTTGGCCCTGACACTCGAAAAACAAAAGAAATATAACGAAGCCTTGAAAGTAAACGAGGAGGCTTCAATACGAACATCAAAAGGTGGTAAGGATGAAAGTGTGAAAAATAAATACGACAAAGCCCGCTTGAAATCAAAATCGGGGAAAAAAGAAGAAGCCCGTGGTGAATTGGAAACTCTGGCCAAAGAAGAAAAAGTAACGCCCGAAACAAAAATTGATATTTATAATGAGCTCGGCGATTTATATGCAGAAAAGAAAGATACCATAAGTGCATATAATACGTATTACAAAGTTTTGGAATTGGAAAAAACTCCTGAACAACGTGGAGTATTTTCGAATACGAATAAATCTGGATATTTGGATGCAGCCAATAAAATATCAGAAATAAATCTTAAAAGCGGCAAAATCGTCGAAAATTTCAGCATTCAAAACCAATTGCTTTTGGACGGACTGAAAAGTAAAAATTTAGATTTGGTGCAAACCGCAAATTATAACATTGGCACTACTTACATGCTTCAAAATAATGAGGTAAAAGCCATACCGTATTTATTTACCAGCGCCAAAATTGCCCGAAAAACAGGCAATGCCAAAGAGGAACAAAAAAGTGTGAAAGAACTGGCAACGGCTTATGAAAACCTTGGCCAGTATGACAAAGCTTTGGACATTTATAAACGCTATATGCGCCTTTCCGATTCGTTTAAATCATTACAAACAGGCAATGAAGAAGCCAGCCTGGCCCTGAACAAGGAATTTTTGAAACAGGAACAACGTATAAAAGGGTTATTATCCAACCAAAAAGAAAAAGAAGCCAGCATAAAACGACAACGAAATATTGTATGGACATTAACCGGAGGATTATTGGTTTTTGCCATACTTACCTGGTCTTTGGTGCGGAACATAGGGCAAAAGAAAAAAGCCAATATGGTTATAAAACTTCAATCATTACGAACTCAAATGAACCCGCATTTTATTTTTAATTCACTCAATAGTGTGAATAATTTCATAGCCAAAAACGATGAGCGAAGTGCCAATAAATATATTTCTGATTTTAGCAAACTGATGCGAACCGTGCTAAAAAACAGCGACCGGGATTTTGTGGGATTAGCTACTGAAATAGAAACATTGGGCATTTATCTGGAACTGGAACACTTTCGGTTTGGTGATAAATTTGATTATGAATTACAGGTTTCGCCCAATGTAGAACCCGAAACCGTTCAGATTCCTCCAATGCTTATTCAGCCTTATATTGAAAATGCAATTTGGCATGGATTGCGGTATAAAGAGGAAAAAGGAATGCTTGAGGTGAAATTTTTTATTGAAGATAAAAAACTGTACTGCACCATTTATGATAACGGAATAGGACGCAAAAAATCATCAGAATTAAAAACTACCCACCAAAAATCATATCAAAGCACCGGGATAAAAAACACCAAAGAACGGATTGAATTATTGAACAAATTGCATAAAACATCCCTTGGGATATCTATAACCGACGTGGAGGAAAAGGGTGTTGCAACAGGAACTATGGTCAGGATTTCATTGCCTTATATTGTGCAGTATGAGGAGGTGTAGGGATTGGTTGTAAATTGATTATTGAATATTTGTTTTTGTGGAAAAAAATCCCCCCTACCCCCCTTTATAAGGGGGAATGCTGACGCAAGAGTATTGAACACCGCTTATAAAAATTATAAAAAAATTAAAGGAAGGTAGAATTTAAAAATTTGGACTTCAGTATTTCGAAGCAGCGGTCCCCCTTGTGTGTTGGGTTGAGAAGTAGCGAAGGGGGTAGGGGGATGATTATTAAAAATATTAAAATCAGTTGAAATAGAAAACACATCCCCCTACCCCCTTCATAAGGGGGACGGCTAACGCAAGATTACTGGTCATTGAAACAGAGTAATATCAATTTAAGAAACATGCCAAACCAATTTATCAAAGCCATCATCGTTGACGACGAACCAGCCGCCCGTGAAACCTTACTTTCCTATATCACAAAATACTGTGAAGGTATAAATGTAATAGGCGAAGCATCCGATGTTCCGTCGGCTATTGAAACCATCAACCGGTTAAGACCAAACCTTGTTTTTTTAGATGTGGAAATGCCTTTTGGAAATGCCTTTGATGTGTTGGAAAATACAGACTCCCTTGGTTTTGAGACCATTTTTATAACTGCCTTTAGCGAGTATGCCATTAAAGCGTTTAACTTTAGTGCGGCCTATTATATTTTAAAACCAGTGGATATTGGTGAATTGGTAAAAGCGGTGGACAAAGTTAAAATTCAACTGAGCCAAAAATCACAGCCCATTGTGTCGCAGGTTTTGTATGAAAACATTAAAAACCCAAAGAATAAAAAGCTGGTATTGCCTACCACCACAGGCTTTGAAGTAGTAGCTGTAAAAAATATAATCCGGCTAAGCGGCAGCAGCAATTACACCGAAATATTTTTGAACGATGGCAAGAAAAAAGTGGTGAGCCGGGTATTAAAAGTTTTTGAAGAAATGTTAGCCGACCAAGGATTTATGAGGGTTCACAAAAGCCATATAATAAATCTGGAACAAATAAAAGCCTACCATAAAGGACGTGGTGGAACGGTGGAATTATCGGATGGTTCGGAGATTGAAGTTTCGCCGAATAAGAAGCAGGAATTGATAGGGTACTTTAATTGAGTTTTTATGAACAGTAATCCCTTACTCCCCGACCCAAACATTCTCCTCGACCTGGTAAAAACCAAAATGCCTTATGGCAAATATAAAGGCACTTTATTGTGTGATATTCCGGTGTATTATCTGGAATGGTACCATGGCAAAGGATTTCCGCAGGGCAAGCTGGGCATGCAGCTTTCTACCATTTATGAAATAAAAATTAATGGGTTGGAAAAGTTGTTGGAGCCACTGAAGAGATAGGAATAATTTTCAAGCACTTTTTGTCAAACTCCCAATTCCCTATTTTTGTAAAACCAATTTTTAAAAAATGCCCCAAAAAATCCTCCTCCTTCTCTCCATTTTATATTTTCAAATTTCCAACAGCCAGTCCCTTTATTTTCCGCCAATCACCGGAACAAATTGGGATACCACTTCCATGGAAAGTTTGGGATGGTGCCGGGATAAAACAGGTCCGCTTTATACTTATTTGGAAACCAGAAATTCCAAGGCGTTTTTGGTCTTAAAAGATGGCAAAATTGTAATGGAAAAATATTTTGGAAAATTTACAAAAGACAGTTTATGGTATTGGGCTTCAGCCGGAAAAACGTTAACCGCCTTTGCTATTGGGTTAGCACAGGAGGATGGTTTTTTAAAAATTACTGATACAAGTTCCAAATATTTGGGTAAAGGCTGGACAAATTGCACCTCAGCACAGGAAGATAAAATTACAATACGCCACCAACTTAGCATGACTACCGGTTTGGATGATGGAGTTCCTGATAATCATTGCACCTTGGATACCTGCCTGCAATATCTGGCTGATGCCGGAAAACGCTGGTCTTATCACAACGCACCTTATACAATGTTGGACAAAGTAATTGAAAACAGCACCGGAAAAAATTTGAATATTTATTTAAACTCAAAACTTAAAACACCAACCGGCATGAATGGACTTTTTTTAAAAATCGGCTACGACAATGTATTTTTAAGCACGCCTCGCAGTATGGCGCGGTTTGGACTGTTGATGCTGAGCAAAGGAGATTGGAACGGCACCAAAATTATGAAAGACCAAACCTATTTTAGCCAAATGATAAATACCTCACAAAACCTGAATAATTCGTATGGCTACTTATGGTGGCTTAATGGTAAAAATAATTTTATGGTTCCAGGCTTGCAGTTTGTTTTTCCGGGATATTTAAGTCCCAACGCACCGGCTGATATGTATTCGGCCATGGGTAAAAACGGGCAGTTTTTAAATGTTATTCCAAGTCAAAATTTAATTGTGATCCGTTTGGGCAATGCCCCCGGTGGAAACGAAGTTCCTTTTTTGATGAACGATACCATTTTCATAAAATTAAAAGCGGTGATATGCAATACCAGCGGAACAACATTTCCTAAAATCCTTAACAATAATTTCAACATTTATCCAAATCCAGCCAATGATTTTGTTACAATTGAAAATCAGGATAAATCCATAATTAAAAAAATTGTGATAACCAATATTCAGGGAAAAGTGGTTTTAAATTTAAAAATTAATGAAGCAGTTTCAAAATACACACTTAACCTAACCGATAAAGAAAGTGGTGTTTATTATCTTGAAGTTTATAGTGAGAATGGCTTAGAAAAAAGGGTATGTTTATTTAAAAAATAATTTATTTGCTTAAACCATTGAGAGCTTGCAAATCCCACTAAAGGTTTGTTAGATGTAAAAAATCTAAAATCTTAATTCAAAAATCGTAAATATTATTACCTTTGGTTTTTATAATTTTCTCCAAAGGATGCAAAAACTTATACTCACACTTTCATTTCATTTCATTGCTTTCGTTTGTTTTTCACAAACCTTCACCGGATCCGGAGGAAAAATTAATGATAATCGTACTAAAAATTATTACGAAAGAACGGTTTCGGGTTTATCTGCCCCTATTACACCGGTGTTTGGATTAATGGGCGTTAATGTAAATATAACCCATACCTGTGTCAGCGATTTAGATATATTTCTTATTGCTCCCGACAACACCGTTATTGAGCTTAGCACAGGAAACGGGGGAAATGGTAAAAATTATGATAATTGCTTATTCAATAATAATTCGGGTGCTAAAATAAGTTTGGGTAAAGCGCCTTTTAAATCAAGCTATAAACCTGAAGGATCGCTAGGAGTTTTAAATAACGGGATTTTAAACCCGAATGCAAAATGGTGGCTATTAATAATTGATACCAAACCAAACAAAGATACCGGAACGCTCATAAACTGGAGCCTTATTTTTAATAATACACCTTCAAAGGTTGAGCCTTTCATCAATTCAAATTTACCCCTGATGCTCATAAATACCCATGGTCTTACTATAAATGATGAACCTCGTATTTGGGCGGAAATGCGTATAGTAAATAATGCCAATGGTATTAATGCTGTTGGCGATTCGGTAAAGTTTTTTAAATATGGAATCACTATTGAATACAGGGGTTCTACTTCTCAAATGTTCCCTAAAAAACCGATGGGTTTTACTACTGTGATGAAAAGTATGGCTGATAGTAATGTATCGCTTTTGGGTATGCCCGATGAACACGATTGGGTGCTAAATGCAACCTATAATGACAAATCGCTGATGCGCGATGTACTGGCCTATGAGATGGCACGCCGAACCGGACGCTATGCTACTCGCCATCGCTATTGCGAATTATTTGTCAACGGAAAATACGAAGGCATTTACGTACTGATGGAAAAGGTAAAGCGCGATAAAATGAGGGTGGACATAAGTAAACTGGAACCAAAAGATTCGGTTGGCAATGCGTTAACAGGAGGCTATATTCTTAAAATTGATAAAACTACCGGTAACAATAACGGTGGATTTACATCCAATGGCATTTATTTTCAGTACGATTATCCCAACGGGCCGGATATGGTGAAACAACAAATTAATTATATTCAAGGATATTTAACAAAGTTTGAGACTGCATTGGCTGGTACACAATTTCAGCATCCCACCGCTGGATGGCGCCAATATGCCGATGCAAATACATTTATTGATCTTTCCATTATAAATGAAATAAGTAAAAATGTGGACGGGTATCGCTTGAGCACTTATTTGTTTAAAGAACGAGACAGCAAAGGCGGCAAACTTAAAATGGGACCGGTTTGGGATTTTAATCTGGCCTGGAACAATGCCGATTATAATAACAGCTCCGACCCCAAAGGCTGGGAAATTGACCTTTCGGGTGGTGCCCCGTTTTGGTGGAAACGATTCAGGGCCGATACCGCCTATGTAAAAGATTACTACTGCCGCTGGAATCAGTTGCGGCAATCTACGCTAAGCCTGTATTCCATCAATAAATTTATTGATTCTACCTATAAGGTTTTGGAAGAAGCTTCCTATCGCAATTTTACACGCTGGCCTGTAATGGGTGTTTATATCTGGCCTAACCCAAGCCCGCTCAGTTTTTCAATGAAGGAAGAAGTGGACTCATTAAAAAGTTGGATAGCAAAACGCTGCGACTGGATAGACAGTGAACTGGCTATAGACTGCAAAAAAGTAAATACCTGCAAACCGGGCGTGGCCGTGTTTGCCGAAAAAACATCCATCTGTAAAAATCAATCGGCCACTATTTTTGCCGATGGCGTTGGTATTTCCTTTAAGTGGTCGCCTTCAAGCGGATTAAATACGACTACAGGCAGAAAGGTAATAGCTGCACCTACTGCCACTACTACTTATAAAGTGGTAATGCAAACCAAGGCAGGATGTATAGATAGTAATTATATTACTATTAAAGTATCACCCCTGCCAGCCAAAACTATTACCGGAAACACCTCGTTCTGCGAAGGACAATTCACCACTCTTACCGTTTCAGCCGGAGCAAAAACATATCAATGGGTTCCGGCCACCGGACTTGATGATGCTAATAGTAGAATAGTTAAGGTCAACCCAACTTTTAATATAAATTATAAAATACTGGTAACCGATTCGTCCGGTTGCAAAGATTCGGCATTTGTATTGGTAAAATCGAATAAAAAACCCGTGATAACATTTACAGCTACCAAAGACACACTTTGCAGAAATGATTCCACCGAACTTAAAGTTTCAGGTGCTTCTACCTATCAATGGTTACCAGCCTTAGGACTTAATACCTTTACAGGAACCACCGTGACGGTTCGTCCTCAAAATACAACTTATTCCGTAATAGGCACCTCTGTTGCAGGATGCCTTGATACCGGCTCTTATACACTTTATGAATTTCCGAAAGCCCCTCTGGATATAGAATTTACATCCGACAAACTTTGTTATGGAACCGGAACCTGGCTTACCGCGAAAAAAGGAAGTAATTTTATTTGGCAAAAATCGGTTGATTTTAATGGTTCCAATTCGCCAATTATTAATGTTTTTCCAAAAGCAAATACCGGTTATAAAGTTTTGGGGCTTAATAAATACGGGTGTTCCGACTCGGCAGAAATAAATATTACCGTTTATCCTGAAATAGTTTTTTCACTTTCAGGAAATCAAACTATTTGCAAGGGCCAGCAAACTACCCTTACTGCAAGTGGAGCATATAATTTTAACTGGTCGCCACCCGATGGATTGAATACTACTGATCAGTCAACGGTCATTGCCTCGCCGCAAAAAACTACTTTATACAGAGTAATTGCTACCGCTATTATTTCATGCAGCGATACGAGTGAAATAGAAGTAAAAGTAAACGATTTACCAGTTCTTAAAATCTCGCAATCTGCCGATACCATAGAGGAAGGACAAAGCACCGTCATTAAAGTTTTGGGGGCAAAAGATTATGTTTGGACTCCTAATACCTGGCTTCAAATTTCAACGGATAGTGTAATAGCCTCGCCTCCTGTAACCACCAATTATAAAATAACCGGCACCGATACCAATCAGTGCAGCCAAAGTGATTTCGTGTTGATTACGGTTACCAAAAAAGTGGTTGATGGAATTTTAAATCCTGCATCAAAGATGCAATTTGCTTTATACCCAAACCCGATTTCAAATTACATACTCATTGAAAGTGCTGTAAACGCCGAATTAATAATATTTAACATAAACGGGCAGGAAATTATTAAAACCAAACTCACTCAAAAAATCACGAAGATAAATACGACCTCTTTGGTTTCAGGAATTTATATTTTTAATATTAATACCGAAAATGGTAACAGGTATTTTAGGGTGGTGAAGGAGTAGGATCTAGAAGAAACTTTTTTGGAATGATAGTTTTGTAAATAGTATTTTGTAGAGAAAAGGCATTGCCTTTTCTCTACCTTACCCCGGATAATAAACCATCCTCAAACCTTCCCTCTACCGATACATTCATACACAAACCCATTCTCCTTCATGTCCTCGAGTTCATAAATATTCCGTCCGTCAAAAATAATTTTTGATTTAAGACGACTTTCCATTTCTTCAAATTTCGGAGATCGAAACTCAGGCCATTCGGTCACAATCAATAAGGCATCGGCATCATTCAGGGCTTCATATTGGGATGATGCATAGGTGATAGAATTTCCCAATGTTTTTTGAGCTTCATGCATGGCTACCGGGTCATAGGCTGAAACGGTAGCTCCTTCAGCCAATAATTTTTCAATAATTACTAAACTTGGTGCATCGCGCATATCATCTGTTTTGGGTTTAAAAGCCAAACCCCACATGGCAAAATGCTTTCCCTTTAAGGAACCAAAATGCTTTTTAATTTTATTAAACAAAACCGACTTTTGAAAATCGTTTACCGATTCCACAGCTTCTAAAATTTGCATTTTATAGCCATGTTCCTTGGCCGATTTGACAAGGGCTTTCACATCTTTAGGGAAACAAGAACCGCCATACCCAATGCCCGGATAAATAAATTTATTGCCGATTCGCGGGTCGCTTCCAATTCCTTTTCTCACTTCATTTACATCGGCTCCCATTATTTCGCACAAGTTGGCAATGTCGTTCATAAAACTAATTTTGGTAGCAAGCATAGCATTGGCGGCATATTTGGTCATTTCAGCCGACGGAATATCCATAAAAATTATCGGGTGTCCGTTTAGCAAAAAGGGCTTGTAAAGTTTGCGCATTAACTCCTCGGCTCTTTCCGATTCAATTCCGATTATAATTCTATCAGGTCTTAAAAAATCATCAATAGCCGCTCCTTCCTTCAAAAACTCGGGATTGGAAGCCATATCAAAATCTATTTTTAATCCCCTATTATCAAGCTCCTTCTGAACGGCTGATTTTACTTTTTCAGCGGTACCTACAGGTACAGTGCTTTTGGTAACTACTACCCCATAGCTATTCATGTACTTTCCAATTTCAGAAGCCACTTTCAGCACATATTTCAAATCGGCGCTTCCATCTTCTCCTGGAGGGGTTCCTACTGCTATAAAAGCCACATCGCATCCCATAATACTTTCAGCAAAGTTTGAGCTGAAATTCAGTCGCCCTTCTTTAAAATTGCGAACCACCATTTCTTCCAAACCCGGTTCAAAAATCGGGAGAATCCCTTTTTTAAGATTTTCAATTTTAGTGATATCAATGTCAATGCAGGTTACATCAATGCCCACTTCGGCAAAACATGTACCTGTAACTAACCCTACATATCCTGTTCCTATAACTGCTATTTTCATTTATATTGATTTGAAGATTTGGAGATTTGAAGATTTGGAGATTGATTGATTTGGAAATTTGGAGATTTGAAGATTTGGAGATGTTTTATTTATATACATTTTTACAATTTTTTAGAGGTTCCTATTATTTTTGATAATACTCTTTGAATAGATTTGATACTTTCTATTAATTCGATTGATGGGCTAGGATACGATTTTGCTTTTTCACAAATTTCTAACCAATATTCAGTTTCATCAGCTTCTTTATTGGCAATCTTCATTTTATGAATAAAGTCTGCCTTACTTTCAGCGTTCTGAGCTTCACGGGCATTTGCACCAATAGATGTAGCTGATTTTAGTAATTGTTTAGCTACTACGAATTTTCTTTTTTCTTCTAAGATTTCCACATATTCAATACTGTCTAAGGCAAATTGAAGAGTTAAATCAACGATTAAATTTTTAGGTTTTGTTTGCATATTTTTGATTATTAAAGTTGGTTTACATTTTCAAATCTCCAAATCTCCAAATCTTCAAATCGCTGTTTTCAATTCGGTGATAATATTATCCAATTGTTCCCCATCCATTTCTGTACTTATTGGTAGCGCAAGCACACATTTGCAAAGCATTTCGGAAACCGGAAATTGCCCTACATGATAATTTTCGGAACCAAAAGCTTTTTGAAAATGCAAAGGAAGCGGGTAATAAATCATGCTTGGAATCCCTTTTTCGGCCAAATGTTTTTTAAGTTCATCTCGATTTAATCCGCAAACTTGCAGGTTGTATTGGTGAAAAACATGGGTTGATTTTGGCTCGCGATACGGAATTTTAAAATTTGCATGATTGGCCAAAGCCTTGTCATAGTAAGCGGCTACTTTTTGTCTTGCTGCGCAATACTCATCCAAATGATTCAACTTTACATTTAATATAGCTGCTTGAAGGGTATCCAATCTCGAATTGACCCCAATTACTTCATGATAATATTGAACCCGTTGCCCATGATTGGCCACCATTTTTATGGTTTCACAAAGCGTTTTATCATTGGTAAATATCGCCCCGCCATCGCCATAGCATCCTAAATTTTTGGAAGGGAAAAATGAGGTAGTTCCAATATCACCCATGGTTCCGGCTTGTTTTTTGGTTCCATCGCTAAAGGTATATTCGGCTCCTATAGCTTGTGCAAAATCTTCAATTATAAACAAATTGTGTTTTTGGGCAATGGCCAATATACTTTCCATATCGGCACATTGGCCAAATAGATGAACCGGAACAATGGCTTTTGTTTTCGGGGTAATTGCATTTTCAATTGCCGCCGAATCAATACAAAAAGTATCCGGATTTACATCAACTAAAATAGGAATTAACCCAAGTAAGGCAATGACTTCGGCTGTGGCGGCATACGTAAATGTCGCGGTAATAACCTCATCCCCGGGTTTAAGATTAAGGGCCATCATGGCTATTTGCAAAGCATCGGTACCATTGGCACATGGAATTACAAATCCGGCTCCGGTATATTTTGCCAAATTGTTGGCAAATTCTTCCACCTGAGGCCCTTTAATAAATCGGGTGGATTCCAACACCTCCGAAATAGCCGCATCAATCTCAGGTTTTATCCGGTGATACTGACTTTGCAGATCCACCATTTGTATAGTTCGCATGTACCGTTTATAAATTTATAAGGGTGCAAATTTAATAATCTTTCGCTCTTAAACCCTTTACAAACTATGAAGTTTATAGTAAGAATTATAAACTATGATTAAGGAATGATGGTAACCAAATCTAAAATCATAAATCTAAAATCGTAAATAGGTTTACCTTTGCCCAATAAATAGTATGGTGAACAAATTTTTATATGCTGTAATAATTTCAATTTTCGCAAATTTTGCCAATGGTCAGGGCGTTTTCCAACGGAAGTTTGAACCCAAACAAATTTTATTATTTGATATAACATTAAAAAGGCAATATCCAGGTGGTGATATGGCCAAACGATTTGGCAAAGATGCTTCCCTTGGATTGGAAATAAATTATAAAACCCCCAAGAATTGGATTTTTGGCTTTGGTGGTCATTTTATGTTTGGCAATACCGTTAAGGAACTTGGGATTTTGGATTCATTAAAAAGCGAATCGGGCGCAATAATAGATGAGAATGGGCAATTTGCAGTAATTGGTTTAGATGAAAGAGGCATGTATTTCGGAGCTTCGCTCGGTAAAATATTTTCCTTTGGTGGTGTAAATAAAAATTCAGGTTTGTTTATAAGTCTAGGTGGCGGCTATTTGCAACATAAAATCAGGATATACTCAACCAATACAGTTCCCCAATTGAATGAGGAATATAAAAAAGGCTACGACCGATTGACCTTTGGGCCGGCAGCTACTCAGTATATTGGCTACCGTTTTTTAGACCCCAAAAAAAGGCTTAATTTTTCATTGGGATTTGAATTTACAGAAGGCTTTACTAAAAACCGCCGGAGTTATAATTTTGATACCAAAATAGCCGATACTCAAAAAAGGCTTGATCTTTTATATAGTTTAAAATTATCTTTATCGGTTCCAATTTATCTTAAAAAAGCGAGTGAAGAGGAATTTTTTGAATAATTATTTAGGGTAGAAGGAGTTTTTTGTGTTTATTATTTATGGACACAAAGAACATAATAAATCGTATTTCATTTTCAGGATTCTTATTTCTGTTTTCGTTCTCTGTTAAAGGGCAATATATCGGAAACCACATGCTTTCCGCCAGCCTTAATGGCGGATTTCTTCAAAAGGAAAGATGTGTTAGTTATCAATATTCATTTGCGAGATTTACGCACTTTGAAAATGAGAATAGAACTAATCAATTGTTTGCCGGAATTGAAGTTGGTACAACAAAATTAAAAGAAGGCACTAATGACTTTTCGCCCTTTTTTGTAAATTCTTTTTCTATGAAGGCCGAAGGCAATCATTTTAGTTTCTTATTAACGAATTTGGTGACTAAATCTAAAAGTAATAATAAAAAAGGCTTTAAATATAACTACTATTCTCTAAAATTTACCCACCAGCGTTTTGCATTGGTGAGTGCTTATGAGTGGGATACGTATAATGAAGATGATGATCTTGACTCTGACGACCCGGATGTAACAATAACGGAGGAAAAATGCAATGCGTTTGACTTAGAACTACACTTAGGTAAGCACATAAAACTTAATTCTCATAATTTTTTAAAATTTGAATTATATGGCGGAATTAGGTTTGGCAATGTTACCGGAAATAGGAATTGGGAATGGTTTAATCATGGAAAGGGGGTTCAGGTTTATGAAAAGCACTATTTTGTTAGAGAACTTAATCCTTTAATTCTAGGTGTTAGTTTAGGCTATCAAATTAATTTCGGCATTAAAAAATTAAAATAAAATCTGATTTTTTATTTTTATTCCCCTTAAAACAAGCAACTTAAAAATTATTTTTCAATAAATGAAACATTTTGATTGAATTGGTTTGTCTATATAACCGAACTACTTAATAAAAAATATCATGAAAAGGAATTTAAAAATCGCCGCGTTAGTCATTGGGATAATGGCTTTAACAATTACAGGCTGCAAAAAGGAATGTATGAATTTGGATCCCGCCCAAACCAATTTATCTGAAACTGAGATCCAGGCTCTGGCTGTTCAAAGTGAAAGTGAAAATGAAGCCCCCGAAATTTTGTATGATGAGACCACTAGTGAAATGGTTGCCGTAAATGAAGGAATCGCCATTGACTATTTGGCAAGCGCTGAAGATTTTAATAATAACGGAGTGACTGGAACAGATTCGAAGATTGATGCCCGAACAACTTCCAACATCCGCGACCATTCATTTGTTCGCTGCCTGCACGGGTTGAAATTAACGGACGATCAAACCAAAAAAATAAGAATTGCCTTTGGCGAATACAATGATTGCAAGGCCTCAGCCATTCACAGAGCAAGAGCTATCCATGCTCATCTGGTAGCAAAATATAAAGATTTGGCACATGAGCAGGCCAAATTATTAAGAGCCGGAAAAATTACAAAAGAAGAATATGATGCACGGATTGCCCGAATCCGACATGCATTCCAAAAAGAATTGAGAGAATTGCAATTGAAAGAAAAATTGAATCATGCATTGAAAGATTGTTATACCAAATTTTTAAGAAACCTTAATGGTATATTGACCGAACGCCAATGGAAAGCATTTGTTGCTTGTCATAAAAAGTAAAATATTTTTTTCCATTATTTTGAGCCCCGGAGCATAGAACAGATACTTCGGGGCTTTTTTTTGCCACTAAAACACCAAAACACAAAATTTCATGAATTTATTTTTTTTGTGGGCTTTTGTGCTTTAGTGGCTTAGTGGCAATTTTTTTAAAGCTATTTTTGGGGAAAATTTTAGAAACGAATTTTGAGAAGCCTTTATAATTTATCAATCTATGCTTTACAATTTGTTTTTTTTATAGGCAGGCTGCTTATTGAAAAAATAAATTTGGGCTACAAAGGCCGTAAAAACTGGAGGGAACATCTTTTAAAATTCAAACAAAAAAATCCGGGAAAACTTATTTGGTTTCATTGCTCGTCATTAGGTGAATTTGAAATGGCCCGCCCGGTAATTGATGAATTGAACCGGGATAAATTGGAAGATGTTAAAATACTTCTTACATTTTTTTCACCATCGGGTTATGAATTGCGAAAGAATTTTAAAGATGTTGACGGAGTAGTGTATATGCCGCTTGATACGCCAAAAAATGCAAAAGATTTTGTAGCCATTGCGCAGCCATTTATTGCAGTATTTGTTAAATATGAATTTTGGATAAATCATTTGGAACAATTGAAAAAAAACGGTTCCAAGGTTATTTTAATAAACGGGCTTTTCAGAAATGAGCAGCCATTTTTTAAATGGTATGGGGAAATATTCAGGGAGGCATTGAAAAATTTTGACCACCTGTTTTTACAAAATAAAAGCTCTCAAAAATTATTAAAATCATTAGGTTTTGAAAATGCATCGGTAACCGGAGATTTGCGATACGACAGGGTTGTGGCTAATTCAAAATCAGTTAAAAATTTTCCTGAACTTGAAACATTTGTAAAAGATTCTTTTGTAATTATTGGGGGCAGTACATGGCTCGAAGAGGAATGGGTTTTAAAACAATGTATTGATTCGTTAGGTTCATCCATCAAACTTATTATTGCCCCTCACGATGTTTCCGAAAAACATTTAAAACAAATTGAACAGCGTTTTAAAGGAAATAATATAAAGCGATTTACGGAAATGAAGTCTGAAGATAATCCTCAAATTGTATTGGTAAATACGGTTGGAAATCTTTCATCCCTTTATCAATATGGCAAGGTAGCCCTTGTTGGCGGCGGGTTTACAGGCGCATTACATAATATTATTGAGCCGGCAGTTTTCGGAATTTCCGTATTTTTTGGGCGCAAACATTCTAAATTTCCGGAGGCGAATTATTTTAAAAAACATAAAATCGGAATTTCCATTCACAACGGATTTAATTTTACCGAACATATAAAAGAATTGATTTCTCAACCCAATCGATTAGAAACTATAAAGCATAAAACCCCGATGGTTTTTAAATCCCATTTAGGTGGAACACACCAGGTTTATTATAAAATAGTGGGGTATTGGAAATGATTAGATAAATTTTTTATTTCTTTCCTTAACCATGTCATAAACTATAATGTTATTTGCTACAGCAAAATCTGCTAACTTAGAATCGGTTGTAATACCAAATTCACAGCCCTTCCCTAATTCTAAAATTAATGTGTCAGTTAATCCTAACGACCAAAAAGTAGGACTATTTACTGCAATTTTGGATTTTAAATATTGCTCTGTTGAATTTTGAATCAGAAGCTTAATGGTATCAATATATTTCTTTTTATTATCACCTGAAAAACCATTTAACAGATTATCTACCTCAGTCCAAATATTAGGTAAAACGACAAGTCTTTTATAATCACCAATAATTTTAATTAGATTTTCAAAATCCCCAATATCATATATTGATGTACGTTTATGAGAGTTTATTTGATTTTTATCAATAATTCCGATTAGTAATACTAACAGCGAATTAGTATCAATTAATATCATGCTGCCGGTGTAAAACGATAGAATCCCAGTATTGTCTTTTCGTTACTAATATGAAAAACCTTAAAAATACGTTCAAACGGTAAATTGTAATTAAAAGCAGTTAATATATTTTGTTTTTCAGGCTGATTTTTATTTTCAACTAAATAAGAAACCACAACATCCCAATAATTCTCAGCCTGATTAAATACAGCCTGCTCGAGTCTAAAATCATTTAATTCGGAATCTAATAATTTCTCTAATTCCTGCTTACTAACCAGATATAGTTCTTTGAGATTCATCCTAATTTTATCTAATGCTTAAAAAGCAAATACAAAGATAAAAATTTTAGGATTATTACGTCAAAATTAATTCATCATTCCCCACTCTTCTTATCATCATTTGTCACTCCTTTTTTACGGCTTACATTTTCACGCAGTTTGCCAAAATTAAAACCAATACTTATGCTGATATAACGATAGCGATTATTGGTATAAACAGATTCAGAATAAAAAGAAGGATCATTGGTAGTGGTTACAAGGCTTTGAGCAGGCTGCAAAAAATTATTGGCTACCAATCCTACATTGAGTTTCTTTTTAAAAAAAGCTTTGCGTATTGAAAAATTATAGGAATAATTGAGTGGCCTAATGCTTTGTAAGGTTGGCGCACCCCTGTTAATATTTCCCCCTAATGTGGCTGTCCAACCATGGTTGAAATTCCAGGTGGCACTGCCATAACCTCGATGGCTAAATCCGCTGCGGCTGCGGCTTGCATCCAGTTGATGAATTATATTAATATACGAAGTTCCGTAATTGGCCCACACATTCATTTTGCCAAACACCGTTCCGTTAAAGCTGATATTTATGCCTAAAGTATTGCTTTTAGCAATATTAAAAAAGCTGGTATAGGAAACGTCAGAACTGTCTAACCAACTGAAAGAAGTTATGACATCATTGGTAAAAGCATTGGACAATGAAATATCCAATGATTTTTGTTTAAAAAAATAATTCCACGAAAGGCTTACACTATGTGTTTTTTCGGGCAACAGTTTAGGATTGCCATATGAAATACTTCTGGGATTTTGATTATTTACGTAGGGATTTAAATAATACATCCAGGGCCGTTGGATTCGTTTGCTATAATTTAAGCGAAGGGTATGTGTTTTCTTGATTTTTCGTGAAATACTCGCCGTTGGTATAAGGTTTAAATAATCGTTTTTTATAGGTAATGAATCTTTGTTAAAACTGGCATTAATCCATGTTTGCTCAGCTCTTGCGCCAAGTTTTATCCTGAATTTTTTAACCGGAAAAACATATACGCTATACATACTTCCCACGTTTTGGTTGTATTGAAGGCGGTTGGTTTGCTGAGCGTTTTCGGTATAATCTTCGGATGAATTAGTTCGTTCCAGCATTTTGTAATCCGATACTAAATTTCGCAGAATAAGTTTAGTTCCTGTTTCAAACGTGCTTTCATTTTTAAACGGTTTTTCATATTCTAATTCAAAGGTATGTTCAATATTTTTTGAATTATTGGTGTTGTTTATATCCCGATCAGGAAGTGTTAAATAGTTTTGAATTGAAGTATAGGCCGAGTTGTCCAAATGGGTTTCTCTGAAAGCGCTAAATGATATTTCATGATCTTCATTATCTTTAAATATTTTGGTAAAATCTAATCCTACATCAAAACTCGGATACTTGTTTTGGCTATTTACATCAGTATAAAATGAATCTGTAGTTTGCCCCAAACTATCTCTAATAATGGTAAATTGATGATTGGTGCCATTGCTAAATCCACCATTGGGCGAGGCATAAATGCTTAACGTATGCAAGGTATCAAAATCAAATGCCAATTCAGTATTACCCCATTGCCAAAGCCCGTCAGTATTACCTGTACCATGTTGAGTCATAAAACTTCTATGACCCGGTATTTTGTTTTCACGGTATAAATCATTTTCCATTTGATTGACATAATCATAGGTAAAACCACCAAAATAGGTTGAAAAACCCATTTTACCTTTTTTAATATTTAAGCTTCCGCCTAAGTTATGAGTAACCCGGTTGCTATAGTTGTAATAAATATTTCCATTGTAGCCTATTATTTTTTTTTGGGTAATAATATTGATAATTCCGGCAGTTCCTTCAGCGTCGTATTTGGCTGATGGTTCGGTAATAACTTCAATTTTTTTTATCAAATTGGCCGGAAAGGATTTTAAAGCTTCGGAAGGAGTTTTGGCAACAATGCCGGTGCTTTTGCCGTTTAATAAAACCTTGAAATTAGAACTTCCCTTCAATTGAATATTATCTTCGGCATCTACAGTTACAAAAGGCAATTTTTTTAGGGCATCCATAGCAGTTTGACCAAGTAAGGTAGGGTCGTTTTCAACATTATAAATAATTTTATCTGTTTCAATTTCAAGCAAGGGTTTAACGGCCGACACGGTTACTTCCTTCAATTCTTTTGAGGATTTTTTTATATAAACTGTATCCAGATTTAAGAATTCATTAGTTAGAATAATTACCCCGGATTTATAAAAATCGTA
This sequence comes from uncultured Chitinophaga sp., assembly GCA_964355045.1. GTDB lineage: Bacteria > Bacteroidota > Bacteroidia > NS11-12g > UBA9320 > JABWCE01. The sequence continues at coordinate 50,002 of CAYHCM010000005.1, forward strand.
TCCCAAAGATTTGGCGGTTAAAAAATAATTTCCCGATAGGATTTTATCAAAAACAAATTTTCCGTTTTCATTTGTAAAGGTATTAGATACAGGCAAGTTGGTTAATGTGTCAATTAATGAAACTGTTGAAAATGCGATACTTTTTTTTTCAGAATAATCGAACAGTATGCCGCTAATTGAAAGTTTAGATTGGGAAAATGATAAAATTGAAGCGAGGTGAAACAGTATGAAGCAGGGTATTTTTTTATTCATGTAATATGGGGACTAAAGATTGTTAAACGGGCAAATCAAATCTTTATTACCCTAAGGAAATTTAGAATTCTATTGTATGAATGAATTAATTGGTGAATTTTAGAAACTTTTCCAAAGTTTAAGAACTTTGGAAAAGTTTGGCTTTGGTTTAATTTTATTTTTTTTTCTCCAATTCTTCAATACGTTTTAATAAATTTTCAATAAAAAGCTTTTGCTCTTCCAAAGTTTTTTGTTGTTCCTGAACGGCTTTTACCAATGGCACCACAAATTCGCTATAGCGCAACCCATATAATCCTCCTTCGGTTTTTGGTTTGTCCACTCCGCTAAAATAATAACCGATACTCTTGGCAATACTATCTACTTCCTGTGCAAGGAAACCACTGAATCTCATTTTTTCAATATCATATTTTCCGTCCCAATTCGCTGTATCCGGCCTCAAAGGATCCATAATTTTATTTTCTTTGGTAATATTATAATTATAGCTAACAGGTCTTAGTTTATTAATAAAATCAAGCCCGGGAATATTTTCCTGAACATTTTCTTTAATACGGGCATCGCTTACCGTTGTCCATGCTGTTTGCCCACCAATACTGGTTACAGATGAATTACCAATTCTGTAAACATTGCTGCCACCCGGACTTAGCGAGTAAGAACCAAACATTCCTGAATTGTTCCACGAAGCTTCACCGCTGCTAAAAGTATAATATCCAATACGTGTGTTGAAACTTCCAGTTGTAATATTAGCACCAGAATATTCTCCTGAGGCCACATTACGTGCTCCTGTTGTATTTGAATATAATGACTGCGAACCGGAAGCAATATTATAATTTCCAGTTGTATTTGAATACAATGACGAAGAACCGGAAGCAATATTACTTTCACCAGTGGTATTTAAATATAATGCCCGATATCCCGAAGCAATATTATTCCTTCCTATTGTATTTGAATATAATGCAGAGTATCCCGAAGCAATATTATAATTTCCAGTTGTATTTGAATATAATGATATATACCCCGAAGCAATATTATCATTACCTGTTGTATTTGAATACAATGAATTGTAACCGGAGGCAATATTATAACCTCCTGTGGTATTTGAATTTAATACTCCAGCCCCCAAAGCAATATTAAAATTTCCAGTTGTATTTGAACGTAATGAAAGATAACCGGAAGCAATATTATCATTTCCTGTTTTATTTGAATATAATGCATAAGGCCCTAATGCAATATTATTAGAACCGGTAGTATTTGAGTAAAGAGATTGATAGCCATATGCTGTGTTAGCACTGCCGGAGGTATTGGAAAATAAGGCTTTTGAACCGATACAGGTATTTCTGGTTCCTGAAGAATTAGAAAATAAAGCGCTATCACCAACCGCAACTAAATTAGATTGTGTTGTGTTGGTATATAATGCTTTGACACCAATCGCCACATTCGAAAATCCTGTTGTATTAAAAGCCAAAGTGTAATCACCGGTAGCAATATTACTATTTCCGGTAGTATTAAAAGCTAAAGCATTTCTACCTGTGGCAATATTATTAGTTCCAGTTGTATTATCAGATAAAGCACCTACACCGGTAGCAATATTATAAGATCCTGTCGTATTTGAAACCAAGGCATAATCTCCGGTGGCAATATTAGAATATCCTGTCGTATTATTGAGCAGTGCATTTTGCCCGATGGCAGTATTACTGTATCCTGAAGTATTATAATATAAAGCCTTACTACCAATGGCCACATTTGAAAAGCTTGAGTTGGTAGCACTTTTCAAAGCGCCTCTGCCAATGGCCACAGAATTACTTCCGGTTGTATTTGAAAATAAAGCTGAGTCACCGATAGCCGTATTATTGGAGCCGGTAGTTAAAGATTGAAGGGATCTATAACCTGTTGCAGTATTTGAATTTCCGGTTGAATTAAACCTCAATGCTTTAGAACCTATAGCCGTATTTTCAGAACCGGTATTGTTGTATAATGCGCTATCTCCAATAGCTACTAAATTTGATATTGTGCTATTGTATTTTAATGTATTCGCTCCTATTGCCACATTTGAATACCCTGTTGTATTATTAAATAATGATCTGTAACCATTAGCTATATTTGAACTACCGGTGGTGTTGTTGTCCAAAGCCTGATAACCCATAGCTATATTTTGATTTCCCGAAGTATTTGCAAATAGAGTTTCAGAACCAAAGGCAATATTATAAGTGCCGGCACTATTGTATTTCATGGCCTGAGAACCGACAGCAATATTATCTCTACCATTTGTATTGTTTAGTAAGACATCTTGACCAATGGCGATATTGTTGTATCCTGAAGTATTATAATATAATGCCTTACTCCCAATGGCCACATTTGAAAAGCTTGAGTTGGTAGCACTTTTCAAGGCACCTTTACCCATGGCAATGGAATTACTTCCCGTAGTGTTTGAAAACAATGCCGAATCACCGATGGCTGTATTATTAATTCCGGAAGTATTTAAATTACCTGACTTATATCCAATAAATGTATTGTTTGTTCCCGAGTTGTTTTTACCTGAGCCATAGCCCAAAAAGGTAGATTGATTAACGCTATCAATTCTTCCGGCTTTTTGGTTATTTATTCTGAAATTTAAAGCAATATTATCAGTCGTTCCAATAAAATTAGTACCATCAACGGTACCACTATTTCCTGCGGTTTTCCAATGGTTATTTGAAACCGGGATTTTAACATACCCGCCGTTGCCTAAATAAATGGTATCATTTTTTAATGATAAACTTTGTAATTCATTAGTCGCTGAAACGTCATTGGCGTTTAAGGTGACACTTCCGGTAGTTCCTCCACCGGTAAGTCCATTACCGGCAATTACATCAGTAATATCACCCCCCGAATTATTATCGTTAGCCGGAGTCCATGCGCTGCCATTCCATTTTAGTATTTGACCATTTGTAGCGCTCTGTTGTGCCAAGCCCAGCGGATTTGCAACACTTCCATTTCCTTTTAGGGTGGCATCGGTATTTTGATTCATATTAAGGGAAGAGGGAATCCATGCGGTTCCGTTCCATAGCAATATTTGATTAGCTGTGGCTCCACCGCTTGTCAGTTGTGATGGCGCAATGGTAGCAGAACCACTTAAACCATTGGCTGATCCTGCCACATTTGAATAAAGAGAATATGGAACACTGATTATTTGGGAAGTGCCTAAATTGGTATAATTAGTACCTCCTGCAGCATCCATCTCTATTTTTATAAATTTTGAACCTGTTCCCCAGTTTATGGCACTAAAGATTCCGCTTTGTACGCTTCCCGTTCCAATTTGAAGGGTGAATAATCCAAGCACATTGGTACTTACATTATGCCGCTCTGAATAAACAACGGTGCCGGAAGGCGATAAATCCAGAAAACTAATTTGAAGACTAACGGCCTGATTGGCCAATAAAGTTCCGCTGTTGTTTCGTGCTACTGCCTGATAATTGATAGCATTAGGGCTTTGGGCATTTGCAGTAAAAAATAAAACAATACAAAAGATGGAGCTAAATTTTTTTTTCATAGTTTATTAATTAAACTTTTGAGAATTTGAAAGGGTTATATTTTTATTATTCTGTATAAATAAGTACTGTTTGAATTTTGGGTTTGTATCGTAAGCAGATAAATACCATAAGGTAAACCGGAAATATTAATTGTGTTTTTATTGGAAGGTAAAAGCGTGTTTAAATTATCATAATCTGAAATAACTCTGCCGGCAATATCGGTTAGTTTGTAAAAGGATTTATTAACCATATCATCCGGAATATCAATTTGGAGATAACCACTTCCCGGGTTTGGATAAACCTTGATAGCAGAAGAATAAGATAAATTTAATATACTGGTACTTGTAGAGTAAACCTGATGGAACCCTTGATTTAAAACAATGCTTCCGGTTGTGTAAGTCACAATATTCATTTCGCCAATCGTATAATCCAACCAGATATTACCTGAATTAATACTTGTACCATTGGAGCTAAAAACCTGACGGTCTAATTGCTGACTATAACTATTTTGAAAGAAAAAAAAACAGGCTAAAAGAAAGAATATTTTTTTCATAATGAGCATTAAAACTTATTTAAAAAAAACAGATTGGTCCGTTAAATCACAGACGAAAGAGCAAGGCAAATCTATTATATTCCTATCATTTTTTTAATTATCATAAATTGTTTTTAGTAAAAGTGGTTCTACATCTCAAAATATCGGAACGGCCTCATTGTAGTAATAACAAGGCACAAAGATGGATTAACATGATGAAAATTGAAGTATTTCTGCTACCTCTTTCCCCAAGACATCTGCAAATTTAGAATCAATCTAATTTCTTTTTTTCCAATTCTTCAATGCGTTTCAATAAAGTAGCAATAATCAGGTTTTGTTCCAATAAACTTTTTTGTTGTTCTTCCAGTGTTTTTTGTTGTTCCTGAACGGCTTTTACCAATGGAACTACAAATTCGCTGTAGCGCAATCCATAAAGACCACCTTCAGTCTTTGGCCTGTCCACACCACTAAAATCATAACCTATGCTTTTTGCAATGCTATCCACTTCCTGAGCTAAAAAACCGCTACATCGCATCTTTTCAATATCGTATTTTCCTTCCCAGATAGCAGTATCCGGCTTTAATGGATCCATAATATTGTTTTCTTTGGTAATATTATATTGATAACTTACCGGCCTCAGGCGTTTGATAAAATCAAGTCCGGGAATATTTTCCAGCACTTTTTCTTTAATACGGGCATCACTCACTGTGGACCAACCGAACTGCCCTCCAACACTTGTTACGGATGAATTTCCTATTCTGTAAACATTGTCGCCGCCGGGGCTTAATGGATTATAACCAAACATACCTGAATTGTCCCATGCAGCTTCACCAGAAACATAGGAACTTGAACCCACCCGTGTATTATAGTCTCCGGTAGTAATATAGTAACCGGCATAATCTCCTAAACCCGTATTTCTGAATCCTGTAGTATGCGCATTTAAAGCCGCATAACCTAATGCCGAATTAAAGGATCCATTTGTGCTGATTGCCATAGCTTCAGTGCCAATAGCTGTATTGCCTGTTCCTGAAGTATTAGTAAACAAAGCATTTTGCCCAATGGCGATATTGTTATACCCCGAAGTATTATAATATAAAGCTTTACTTCCTATGGCTGTATTCGAATTTGTTGTGTTTGTAGCGCTTTTTAAGGCGCCTCTTCCAATGGCAACTGAATTACTACCGGTAGTGTTGGAAAATAAAGCAGAATCACCGATGGCTGTATTACTTGACCCTGTTGTTAAAGATTGAAGGGCTTTATATCCTATAGCTGCATTAAAACTTCCAGTAGAATTTAATCGTAATGCTTTTGAGCCAACTGCTGTATTTTCTGAGCCCGTATTTGTAAATAAAGCACTATCTCCTATCGCTACCAAATTAGATTTTGTAGTGTTAGTATATAATGCTTTCGAACCAATGGCAATATTAGAATAACCAGTGGTATTATTATATAAAGGATTGTAACCGGATGCAATATTATTGTTACCACTGGTATTTTTATATAATGGTCTGAAACCACTACCAATATTATTAGAACCTGTTGTATTAGCAAGTAAGGCACCTAATCCCAAAGCAATATTATCATCGCCGGAGGTATTATATTTTAATGCAGTATAACCGATTCCAATATTACTGCCACCGTCAATATTATAATACATTGCGTCATATCCAATCCCAATATTAGCGTCACCGTTAATATTATAATACAATGCTCTACGACCTAAAGCTATATTAATACCTCCTGTAGTATTATTTAGCATTGCCTCTTCCCCTGCTGCAATATTATTTATCCCCGTTGTATTATTGAGTAAAACATCTTGCCCAATTGCTGTATTATTATAACCTGAAGTATTATAATATAGTGCTTTACTTCCAATAGCAACATTTGAATTGGTTGTGCTTGTTGAACTTTTCAAGGCTCCCTTACCAATGGCAATTGAATTACTTCCGGTTGAACTGGAAAATAAGGCAGAATCACCAAAGGCTGTATTATTTGAGCCCGTAGAATTAGATTGAAGGGCTTTATATCCTATAGCCGTATTGGAACTTCCGGTTGAATTTAACCTTAATGCTTTTGAACCAATAGCCGTATTTTCAGAACCTGTATTGTTATATAATGCGCTATCACCTATGGCTACTAAATTTGATTTGGTAGTATTGGTATATAATGCATACGGACCAATTGCCACATTTGAATAGCCTGTTGTATTATTAAATAAACCCACCACCCCAATTGCGGTATTATTATTACCTGTTGTATTTGTGCTTAAGGAGCTTGTACCCAAAGCAATATTATAATAACCAGAAGAATTATTTTTCAATGCAAAGTAACCAAGCCCAATATTTAGGCTTCCATCAGCATTATTACTCATAGCCTCATGGCCAATGGCAACATTAGAAAACCCTGTTGTACTATTATATAACGTTTTTTGACCGATGGCAATGTTACGGCTGGCTGTTGATGCATTTTTTAAAGCCCCTTGGCCTATGGCCACTGAACTAACTCCGATTGTGTTTGAGAACAATGCCGAATCACCCATAGCTGTATTATTAGAACCCGTGGAATTGGTTTGAAGAGCTTTGTAACCCACAGCCGTATTGGAAGTTCCAGTACTATTTAATCTTAAAGCTTTAGAACCTACGGCCGTATTTTCGGCACCGGTATTGGTAAATAATGCGCTATCACCTATGGCTACTAAATTTGATTTGGTAGTATTGGTATATAATGCATACGGACCAATTGCCACATTTGAATAGCCTGTTGTATTATTAAATAAACCCACCACCCCAATTGCGGTATTATTATTACCTGTTGTATTTGTGCTTAAGGAGCTTGTACCCAAAGCAATATTATAATAACCAGAAGAATTATTTTTCAATGCAAAGTAACCAAGCCCAATATTTAGGCTTCCATCAGCATTATTACTCATAGCCTCATGGCCAATGGCAACATTAGAAAACCCTGTTGTACTATTATATAACGTTTTTTGACCGATGGCAATGTTACGGCTGGCTGTTGATGCATTTTTTAAAGCCCCTTGGCCTATGGCCACTGAACTAACTCCGATTGTGTTTGAGAACAATGCCGAATCACCCATAGCTGTATTATTGGAACCCGTGGAATTGGTTTGAAGTGCTTTGTACCCTATGGCAGTATTAGAAGTGCCGGTACTATTTAATCTTAAAGCTTTAGAACCTACGGCCGTATTTTCTGAACCGGTATTGGTAAATAATGCGCTATCACCTATGGCAACCAAATTTGAGTTGGAAGTGTTGGTATATAAAGCCCTTGAACCTATAGCCACATTCGAATATCCTGTGGTATTGGAGCGTGATGAATTATATCCGATAGCGATGGAATTATTTCCTGTGGAATTGGTTTTTAAGGCCTCTAATCCTAAAGCAATATTTTGGCTTCCAGAGTTTACGGAACTCATCGTATAGTAACCAAAAGCCAGGTTATGGTCACCTGTTGTATTTCCTATAAGGGCTGAAAAGCCTTGGGCAATATTATAATCTCCGCTGGTATTAGCTGATAATGCCTGATAACCCGAAGCAATATTATCATGGCCATCTGTATTTCTAAGCAAGGTCTCTTCCCCAATGGCTAAATTTAAATATCCTGTAGTATTATAATACAGAGCTTTAGCTCCAATACCAATATTACCAATCGTCAATCCGTTTGATGAAAACCGCAAAGCGGATTTTCCAATGGCCACTGAATTACTTCCAGTTGAATTTATAAACAAAGCCGAATCGCCCATCGCGGTATTATTCGAACCTGTTGTGTTTGACTGAAGAGCCTTATATCCTATAGCAGTATTGGAAGTTCCTGTTGAATTTAACCGTAATGCCTTTGAACCAATCGCCGTATTTTCAGAGCCACCATTGTTATATAATGCACTGTCGCCAATTGCTACTAAGTTGGATTTTGTACTATTGCTAAATAATGCCCTTGAGCCGATAGACACATTCGAATACCCTGATGTGTTTTGACGGGATGAACCGTAACCTATTGCTATATTATTATTAGCTGTTGTATTATTGTACATTGTTTCAAATCCCATAGCGATATTATTATTTCCGGTATTAACGGAACTTAGAGTAGAAGTACCAAAAGCTATATTATTATTTCCAGTTGTATTTCCGTTCAATGCACGATAACCTTGCGCGATATTGTACTCACCTGAAGAATTATTTTTCAAGGCCCAATAGCCTGATGCTATATTATAGTTTCCAGTGGTGTTATTAAGCAATGCTTCTTGTCCTAAGGCTATATTGAGACTTCCGGTTGAATTATAATAAAGAGCTTTGCTTCCAATTCCAATATTACCAATAATAGTTCCATTCGACGAAAATCTTAAAGCGCTTTTTCCAATAGCAACAGAATTACTTCCTATGGTATTGGCAAACAAAGCAGAATCTCCCAATGCCGTGTTATTAGTTCCGGAAGTATTAGAAAAGAGGGATTTAAAACCTATTGCTGAATTTGATCTTCCTATATTGTTTGAAAATAAGGCTTTTGATCCAAGAGCGGTGTTTTTAGATCCGGATGAATTTGAGTATAAGGCACTATCACCAATACCAACAAGGTTTGAAGAGGTTGTATTAGAATAAATTGCGTTGGAGCCAATTGCCACATTCGAATTGCCTGTTGTATTACTATATAAAGCGCGAGCACCAAAAGCCGAATTATTATAACTTGTAGTATTGGTGTTCAATGCATCATATCCTGACGCCACATTATACGATCCGCTTGTATTTGAAGATAAACTGCTGTTTCCTAAAGCAACATTATAATAACCCGTAGTATTACTGTAAAGTGCACCAGATCCAAAGGCTGAATTACTCGTACCACTTGTATTGGAATTCATAGTATAATAGCCGGAGGCTGTATTATAAGCCCCGTCAGTATTTGCTATTAAGGAACTAAAACCTTGGGCTGTATTTGCTTCACCTGTGGTATTTAAATTTCCCGACTTGTATCCAAAAAACGAATTATAGTTACCGCTATTATTTTTACCTGTACCATAGCCAAAAAATGTTGAGGCCGTTGTACTATCAATTCTTCCTGCCTTTTGATTATTTAGTCTGAAATTAATAGCGACATTATCGGTAGTTCCAATAAAATTGGTGCCATCCACAGTACCACTATTTCCAGTTGTTTTCCAATAATTACTTGAAACCGGAATTTTAACATATCCACCGTTGCTTAAATAAATAGTATCATTACTTAGTGTTAAAGCTTGCAATTCGTTAGTAGCCGAAGAGTCAGGTAATGCTGTACTTCCACCGCTTTGCGATAAAATGATTCGTCCCCCGGTTCTTGAAATAGTTTGAATTTCATTGGTAGCCGAGGAGTCGGGCAAGGCTGCACTACCGCCGCTTTGCGACAATATCATTCTTCCCCCGGTTCTTGAAATGGTTTGTAATTCGTTTGATGAGGATGAATCCAACAAGGCTATCGTATTTCCGCGTTGTATGGATAATCTGCCACCGGATAAGGATAAAAGTTGATTATCGGCCGAGCCTGAAGGTAATTTTACATATCCCCCATTGCTTAAATAAATGGTATCATTTCCTATGGAAATGGCTTGTAATTCATTGGTTGCAGATGAATCAGGTAAGGCTGCACTGCCACCGCTTTGCGACAAGATGATTCTCCCTCCGGTTCGTGAAATTGATTGAATCTCATTGGTAGATGATGAATCAGGATAAGGGATGGTTCCGCCGCTTCTGCTTAATACCAAACGACCCCCGGTTTTTGAAAGAGTTTGAAGTTCGTTGGTCGAATCCTGATCAATTAAAATAAAACTACCTCCACTTTGGCTAAGGGTAACGGTATTTCCACTTTTGCCTATGGTTTGAATTTCATTGGAGGATGAAGAATCGGGAAGCGCAACACTGCCACCGCTTTGGTTCATTATAATTCTCCCTCCGGTTCGCGAGATAGATTGAATTTCATTGGTAGAGGATGAATCGGGTAATAAAAATGAATTACCACGTTGTATGGAAACAGTTCCACCGGTTCTGGTTAATAATTGATTATCAGCCGAGCCTGCGGGCAATTTTACATATCCTCCGCTGCTTAATGTAATGGTATCATTTTTAATCGCTAAAGATTGAATTTCGTTGGTGGCTGATGAATCGGGAAGAGCCACGCTACCGCCACTTTGAGACATAATAATTCGTCCTCCTGTTTTTGAAATGGTTTGTAATTCGTTGGTGGCAGAAGCATCCGGTAACGTAATTGAATTTCCACGCTGTATAGAAAGGGTAGCTCCACTCACGCTCAGGTTTTGATTATCGGCCGAACCGGCTGGTAGTTTAACATATCCTCCATTGCTTAAATAAATGGTATCATTCCCAATAGAAATAGCTTGCAATTCATTGGTGGCTGACCCATCCGGAAGGGTAATGGAATTACCCCGTTGTATGGAAAGTGTAGCACCGCTAACACTTAAATTTTGATTATCTGCGGTTCCGGCGGGCAGTTTTACATAACCACCATTTGTTAAATAAATGGTATCATTACTAAGAGTTAAAGCTTGTAATTCATTGCTTGCCGATGAATCGGGCATTGCAACACTTCCTCCGCTTTGAGACATTATTATTCTTCCTCCGGTTCTTGAAATTGTTTGAATTTCGTTGGTAGAAGAAGAATCTGGATATGGAATTGTTCCTCCTTTTCTACTCAATACCAATCTTCCTCCGGTTTTTGAAAGGGTTTGAAGTTCATTGGTTGAATCCTGATCAATCAGGGTAAAACTACCTCCGCTTTGGTTAAGTGTAACTGTATTTCCACTTTTACTAATGGTTTGCAGTTCGTTGGATGCAGATGAATCGGGCAATGCCACACTACCACCACTTTGAGACATAATAATTCGGCCTCCTGTTTTTGAAATAGTTTGTAATTCGTTAGAAGAAGAAGAATCAGGCAGGGCAACACTACCTCCGCTTTGGGTCATTATTATGCGGCCACCGGTTTTTGAAATAATTTGTAATTCGTTTGTTGAAGACGAATCCGGTAATAGAATTGTATTACCTCTTTCAATGGAAACTTTTCCACCGGTTCTTGATAATTGTTGATTGTCGGAACCACCGCCGCTGCCTGAAGGCAACTTAACAAAGCCGCCGCCACTCAAGGTTATGGTATCGTTTTTTATAGATAGGGTTTGAATTTCATTCGTAGCTGATGAATCGGGAAGAGCAACACTTCCACCACTTTGTGTCATAATAATTCGTCCGCCTGAACGTGAAATAGATTGTAATTCATTGGTAGCCGACGAATCAGGTAAAATAGCGCTACCGCCGCTTTGCGATAATATCATTCGTCCGCCTGTTCGCGAAATTGTTTGAATTTCATTAGTCGAAGAAGAATCGGGATAAGGGATTGTGCCTCCACCTCTGCTTAATACCAAACGACCTCCTGTTTTTGAAATCGTTTGAAGTTCGTTGGTTGAATCCTGATCGGTCAAAGTAATACTTCCACCGCTTTGACTTAATGAAACAGTATTTCCACTTTTACTAATAGTTTGAATTTCGTTGGTAGCTGAAGAATCCGGAAGGGCAATACTGCCGCCACTTTGCGACATGATAATTCTCCCTCCGGTTTTAGAAATAGTTTGTAATTCATTTGAAGAAGATGAATCGGGCAAAGAAATAGTTCCGCCGTTTTTATTTAAGAAAAGCCGTCCTCCGGTTTTTGTGAGGGTTTGAAGCTCGTTTGTAGAGTCCTGATCACTTAAAACAATACTTCCACCACTTTGGCTTAAAGTTACCGAATTTCCACTTTTAGTAAGTGTTTGAAGTTCATTATTTGATGATGAATCGGGTAATGCGATGGTTCCGCCATTTTTATTTAAAACCAAACGACCTCCTGTTTTTGAAATAGTTTGGAGTTCGTTGGTTGAATCCTGATCGCTCAAAGTAAAACTTCCTCCACTCTGATTTAAGGTAACTGTATTCCCACTTTTACTTATAGTTTGAATCTCATTGGTGGCTGATGAATCCGGAAGAGCTATGCTACCGCCACTTTGAGACATAATTATTCTACCTCCGGTTTTTGACAGGGTTTGTAATTCATTGGTAGATGACGAATCAGGATATGGAATCGTACCTCCATTTTTATTTAATATTATTCGTCCTCCTGTTTTTGAAAGGGTCTGAAGTTCATTCGTCGAATCCTGATCACTCAAAATTATACTTCCTCCGCCTTGGCTAAGGGTAACTGTATTTCCTGTTTTAGTTAAGGATTGAATTTCATTGGTAGCAGATGAATCAGGAAATGCCACGCTTCCACCGCTTTGGGTCATAATAATTCGTCCTCCTGTTCGCGAAATGGATTGGAGTTCGTTGGTGGCTGATGAATCGGGCAGTGCAATTGTTCCACCTCCCTGAGATAAGGTTAATCTTCCACCCGTTTTTGTAAGCGTTTGCAATTCATTGGTGGGTGAAACATCATTGGCATTTAAAGTTACCGATCCGGTGGTTCCTCCTCCGGTTAAACCGGTTCCGGCCAATACATCTGTAATATCACCGCCCGAATTAGTATCATTGGCCGGTGTCCATGAACTGCCATTCCATTTTAATACCTGACCACTGGTGGCGCCTTGCTGGGCTATTCCCAATGGATTAATTGTACTTCCATTTCCTTTCAAAGTAGCATCTGTATTTTGATTTGTTGTAAGTGTTGAAGCCACCCATGCAGTTCCGTTCCATTGCAAAATTTGATTATTGGTCGCACCTCCATTTGCAATTTGTGAAGGATTTATGGTAGCCGATTTTTTTAAGTTTTTGGATGAATCGGCTAAATTTGAATAAAGGGAATAAGGAACGCTGATAATTTGGGAGGTGCCCAAATTGGTAAAGTTGGTTCCTCCGGCTGCATCCATCTCCACTTTAATAAATTTGGAACCTGTTCCCCAATTAATTAAACTGAAATTTCCACTTTGCATAGTTCCATTTCCTATTTGTATAGTAAAAAGCCCGAGGGCACTCGTGCTTACATTGTGCCGTTCAGAATAAACAACTATTCCGGTAGGTGACAAATCTAGAAAACTAATTTGAAGACCAATTGTTTTATTGGCTAAAATAGAACCGCTGTTATTTCTTGCCACAGCCTGATAGTTGATGGCATTAGGACTTTGGGCTTGTGAAAAATAAAATAGTACAAGGCCAATTGAAAAAGTAAAAAATCTTTTCATTTTTTTTTAGTAGGATTTTAATTTTAGAAACAGGTTATAATTTTATTATTTTAAAAAAATACGTATCCGATGAATTTTGAACATAAATATTAAGCATGTACATACCGCCTGACAAGTCAGAAATATTTAAATAATTATTATTATCGGGAAAAAGGGTATTAGTGGATTCGCTAGTTGAAATTACCTTGCCGGCCATATCAGTCATCTCATATGTGCACAGATTTATAAGT
>CAYHCM010000006.1:0-35724 GCA_964355045.1 uncultured Chitinophaga sp.
AAATATTTCTAAAGCTAATAAAAACCTTCGTAGAAAATATTACTATATCTGCTTTTCCTTATTACCTTATTTTATTAAAGAAATAAGGTTGGTTGTTGCAGATGCTTGGATTCTACTAAGGTTTGCCTACTAATGCAATTTGTAATACACCCTGTTTATTTGCCTATGGATTAATTTGCAGGATACAATTGCCCTTAATAAAAATCAAACTATAGGCAATCCTGAAGGATCATCCATACCCAGGTAATTGGCAATAAGGGCTGATACCGATTTGCCTTTTATATCTTCAGGCTTATTAATTGCAATGCCATCCATTTCAAAGAGGCTTCCGCATCCGGCTTTTACAAATATTTCTTTCACCCTTTCATTGGCCGCGATATCCGATTTTATAAAGGTGCTTAACTTATCAATAACCAGAAATTTTTTGTCTTCTTTCAAAAGTCCCGTACTCTCCATTAGCCTTTCTCCTTCTGGTGTTCCGCTATTGGTTAAAAATAAAAAGGTTCGGATAATAATCAGCCCTTCATAAAGTTCTCCAACCAAATATCCTGCCTTACTATCATAAATCCGGTATTCAAAAAGGAATCTTCCGTTTTTATTTTTTATTATTTTCGGTTGGTACAGAGAATCAGAAATACTCATATGCAAAAGTCCCGGCATAATGCAATCGAGGCGTTCGGCTAACCTATCTAACGCATGCGATTGTATATATATATCAAATCTCAATCCTTTTATTGAATGCTCTAAATCTAAATCCTTTGCTGCAATAGTAACCCAATCCAGCTTAGCTACGGGTTCGCTTATTCCCCATCCTACCCGCAAGGCCGGCCTGTTCACTCCATCCAGTTCTATTTGTATCCGTTCAGTTTCTTTGCTATACATTTCAAGGCAAAAACACATGGTCAACTTGCCATCAATTTTCACCCGGGTTTCATGTTTTAAAATATAAATTTTGGAGTTAAGATTGCTTTCCATCATTCCAATAAACATCATCAAGCCAAATTGTTTCTCAAAGGCCTTGTCATAACCCTCGTCTGATTCAAAAAAATCTAAATACGGTTTTAATGCATTTTTTACCAAAGGGGCATTGGCATATACATCCATCTCAAGACCGCTCAAATAAAGAGATAGGGTTAAGGCCACCGTAAAATAATCATCTCCCGAAATTTCAATACCATTCTCAGATATTGGTACGCGGTGGATTTTGAGCATACCCGAAAGAAAATATTTTGAATCCCTGATTATTGAGGCTGGTATATCCTCGCCTTCTGCAGCTCTTATCCGGGTAGTGCGAAACCGTGTAAAATATATATAATCTAATTCTTCTGCGGGGATAAGAGAATAAACCTTAACATCCGATACAAGGGTAATTATTTGTTTTAACTTTCTAAAAAACTCGTTTTTATGATGCGCCCTATCCAACTTATGAATGCTTGCAGGGCTTGGTTTTTTCTTTCGTTTCGACATCTAAAATAAATTCCGGAAATTACGTTATACCATTCAAATATACCAAGGCATAATTATGTAAGTACTTACTTTATAAACATTAAATTTATCAGGCATTTCATATGACCTATAACTAAAAAACAGAAAATTACATATGAAACGTATAATTTATTTAAAAAATTATGTAATATTTAAAATTAGCAAACTTCTCACCTTTGCCCTATGAAAAAAATAAATATAATATTATGTGTCATCGTGTTTGGTTTTTCGATGAACTCTTGTAAAAAAGACGATGCAAAAACCACTTACTCCTACAATGTTAGAATGACTGACGGTCCCGGGCCTTACAACGCTGTGTATATAGATTTGCAAGGAGTAGAAATAACAGGAAGCGATGGAAAAGCTGTAATGATGAATGTGAATACGGGCATTTACAACCTTCTGAATTTTTCAAACGGATATGATACATTAATAGCCACCGGCAGTTTAGAAGTGGCCACCGTGCAACAAATAAGACTTATTCTTGGAGTCAACAATTCAGTTGTGGTTGATAATATAAATTATCCGTTAAGCACTCCAAGTGCCGATCAGTCGGGCCTGAAATTACAAGTTCATCAAACGATGCAGGCCGGTGTACTCTATAGCGTCCTTCTTGATTTTGATGCCAATAAATCAATTGTAAAAGAAGGAAACGGAAGTTATAAACTGAAACCGGTTATCAGAACAATTGAAACAGCTATTAGCGGGTCTATTAAAGGGTCTATAACACCGATTGGTACTTTGGCTGTTGTATCGGCCACCTCAGCTACTAACATAACCTATACCTCCAATGTAATTTCCTCCGGCAATTTTATGCTATTAGGTCTTCCGGCAGGAACTTACTCAGTAACTGTAACTCCCACATCACCATTAAACCCGGTAACCCAAAATAATATTATAGTAACAACCGGTGTAACTACAAACTTGGGAATAATAATTTTATAATAGTTTAACATAATTTTTTAAAACCTGATTCTTTCAAAGATTCAGGTTTTTTTTTGAACACCTTCAATAAAAAATATAAACATTGAGCCTGCTTCCTTTTTAAACGTGTGAATGATGTAACTTATTTCCATTGTGATGTAATAAGCAGGTGATAAAGAATAATCAACTTTGCAGCCTAACCCAAAACCCTCGCTTAACCTTTTTTACAATGCAAAGAAAATTATATCTCATTTTAATACCCTTTGTTTTATTATTATTTTTAACTAATAGAACTTTCGGACAATCGGCATCTGCACCCACCTTGGGTGCAACTTCCGGTTTTGCATTGTTTACTACAGCCGGCGCTATTACCAATAATGCAGGAACTACCTCTGTATGGGGTGATATTGGTTATAAAACGGGATCTTTTGTTGGTACCGGAACGTTAACACATGTAGTGGGTACCACATATTATACAGGCACAACTGCAACAGCCGCTGCCACAGATTTGGATACTGCATATTCCTACTTGAGCAGACGAACCTGCGATAGTACCATGGGTACTCCATTTGGAAGTGGCCGGGTTCTTAAAGGAGGAACCGTTTACTGTATTACAAGTGCTGCTGATTTAAACGGTGATTTAATATTAGATGCCAAAGGCAATGCGAATGCTATATTTAATATAAAAATAAACGGTGCCTTATCTACAGCCACATCTTCACGCGTTATTTTAATAAATTCAGCCAGGCAATGCAATGTATATTGGCAAATAGGGGGAGCAGCTAATTTAGGGGCAAATTCAATTTTTAGGGGAACCATGCTTGTTGACGGAGCCATAAGTTTATTAAATTATGATACACTTGAAGGCAGAGCGCTAACAAAAGCAGGAGCCATAAATATAACTAATAATAAAGTGGTAGGATTGGATGGATCCGGAAATCCACTGCCTGTAAAATTGATAAGTTTCATTGCAAGCCCTGTGGGCAATATTGTTAATCTCAATTGGTCAACTGCAAGTGAATTAAACAACGATTATTTTACCGTTGAACGAACCAAAGATGGAATTATTTTTGAAGAAGTAATAAGGAAGCAGGGTGCCGGAAATAGCAATACGGTGCTTCAATATTCGGCTATAGATTACAATCCTTATAATGGTAAATCTTATTACCGGCTTAAGCAAACAGATTTCAATGGGGAATTTTCTTACTCGGATTTTGTGGCGGTTAATTTTGAAAAACAATATCATTTTGCTATTTTTCCAAATCCTTTCACAACAACACTAACAGTAACATTTAATGATGTTTCACAAATTGAAAACTGTGAATTGATAATTTATAATAGCATGGGAATTGAGGTGATAAGGAAATCCATCACAAAACAATTAACCAGCCTTGAAACCGATGCTCTTCAGTCAGGAATTTATTTCTATTTATTAAAAAGTAGTACCGTAACCCTTCAGTCGGGCCGGCTAATTTCATACCACTAAAACGTTTATGTTTAATATGCCCTCCATCCTGATAGTTATTAGGGTGGAGGTTTTTTTTTAATAATAAACAGGAGGTTTTTAATGCAATAACGTTAAGGATAGGTTCCAAAGGAATATCATGTTTATAGTAAAAACAATAGCATAGAACATATGACCCTTTCGGGGTCAAATAGCATAATCACTGCCTTGATTCGTGTCCTCACGAATCAAAACCAGACACTAAAATATTCACTGCCTTGATTCGTCACGAATCAAAACCAGACACTAAAAGATTCCGATTCGTGACGAATCAAGGTGATAGGAAATCAATCACAAAGCAATTAACAAGCATAGAAACAAGCATTCTTCCTGCCGGAGTTTATTTCTATTTTTTAAAAAATAATACTGTAACTCTTCAGTCGGGCCGGCTAATTTCACATAAATAGTTCGCTTATATTTAATCTGTCCTCCATCCTGATAGTGATTAAGATGGAGGTTTTATTATAAAATTATCTGGAGGTTTTTAATGTGTGAATCATGTAACCTATTTCTAAAGTTGTGTAATACTTACAGCAATTAAGCGACTCATCTTTGTCCTTTCATTATCATAAACATTTTAAACCTAAAAAAAAATCATGAACACACAAAAAAAGAAAACGGTGAATTCTTTAAGATCACCGAAAACATGGGCAACCAGTGGAAACAACTTGAAGAACAATTAAAAGAATCTAAACACAATTTAATTATAAAATAAAATGAACCTACCAAAAATTAAATCATTAATGTGGACTGCAATGGCAGCCTTATTCCTTACCGCTTTTATCGGCGGTTGTAAAAAAGATACCTTTGAACAAATAGATGGCGTATGCCCTCTGGTGGTATCTACTAATCCCTTAAATGGTGCTACCAACGTACCGCTTAGTCAGGTTATTACCGTAACCTTTAATGAAGAAATGAACCCTGAATCATTTACCAACACCTCTTTTATTATTACAGGTTCTGTGGTTTCAGGTACTATATCCTATTCGGGAAAAACGGTATCCTTTACTCCTTCTAGCCCTCTAACATCCAATCACACTTATAGTGGCAGGGTAACTACTGCGGTTAAAGATTTAATGGGAAATACCTTACAAACCGATTATGTATGGACATTTAGCACAGGCGCTCTTCTTTCGCCAATGGTAATTTTAACCGACCCGGCTAATAATGATTCTAACGTAGTCCTTAATAAGGTAGTATCTATAGACTTTAGTGTACCTATGGATCCTTTGACTATTACCGGTACCACGGTAATGTTAAAGAAAGGAATTACCCCAATTGCGGGTATTGTTTCATACACCGGCAGTAAAGCATCCTTTAAACCAACAAGCCCTCTTGAGCAAAACACAACTTATACAGGAACTGTTACAGCCGCTTCTAAAAATTTAGCCGGCACACCATTGGCTGCTGATTATGTTTGGAAATTTAAAACCGGATCTATCATAGCTCCGATGGTGATTGTGACCGACCCTGCTAATTTGGCCACAAACGTAGTGCTTAACAAAATAATTACAGCAACCTTTAGTGTACCAATGAATCCGTTGACTATTGGAACAACAACATTTACGTTGAAACAAGGAGCAACACCAATTGCCGGTGGAGTTACTTATACCGGTACTACCGCTACTTTTACCCCTTCCGCTAATCTTTTAGCAGGTGTAATATATACAGCTACTATTACCTCGGGTGCTAAAAATATAGCCGGCACACCGTTGGCTAATGACTATGTGTGGACATTTACCACCTTAACCGTTCCTATGGTTATTGCAACAGACCCTATTAACAACGCGACCGGAGTAGCACTTAATAAGATGATTACTGTAAACTTTAATGAACCTATGGATCCTTTAACTCTGGTAGCAGCAAACTTTACCATAAAACAAGGAGCTACCACACTTGCCGGAACAATTTCTAAAACCAGCACTTCCGTATCCTTTACTCCATTTGTTGCCCTATTACCCAATACCGTTTATAATGGTACGGTTACTACCGGAGCAAAAAATGTGGTCGGAACCGCTATAGCCGGTAATCATGTTTGGACATTTACCACGTTATCACTTACGGCTCCTACCGTAATACTTACTGATCCGGTTAACAATGCTACAGGCGTTGCACTTAATAAAATGATTGACGCTACTTTTAGTGTGCCGATGAATCCATCAACACTTAATGCATCAACCTTTACCTTAAAAGAAGGTACAAATACAGTATCAGGAACATTTTCTTATATCGGAAGTACTTCTACATTTAACCCTTCAAGTAATCTTTTAGCAGGAACCACTTATACAGCTACAATTACTACCGGAGCTGAGAATGTAGCCGGAACCCCATTGGCCAATAACTATGTGTGGACATTTAGTACATTAGCTGCTACACCTCCGACAGTAGTTTCTACTGACCCGGCAAATAATGCCACAGGTGTTGTACTTGATAAAGTAGTTACCGCAAGTTTTAGTGTGGCTATGGATGCATCCACTCTTACATCATCTACATTTACACTTAAAGAAGGTACCAACACAGTTTCAGGAGTTGTTACTTACAGCGGAACAACCGCCTCCTTTACCCCTTCCGTAAATCTTTTATCGGATGCCACTTATACAGCTACCATTACTACCGGCGCCAAGAATGTTGCAGGTACAGCTTTAGCAAGCAACTATGTATGGAAATTTAGTACCAAAGCTCATTTAGGTCCTAATGCACCTGACCTTAAAACTGCCGGTCGGTTTGGGATGGTTGCAGGTGTGGCTGTTAGCAATAACGCAGGTTATAGTTTGATTAACGATATGGACGTAGGAATATATCCGGGTGCCCGTTCGTCTATTACCGGATTTCCTCCGGGCAAAGTAGTCAATGGTGCGCTTTATGCAGCCGACGATGCCTCACCAATTCCGGCCATGTTATTACAAGCAAAGAATGACCTTACAGCAGCTTATCTTTCGGCTGAAGGCGCTACAAATCCTTCACCGGCTACTGTATCGGGTGATCAGGGTGGCAAAACATTAGCCCCCGGCATTTATAAATCAACTTCCACATTGGGAATTCAAAATGGCGATTTAACACTTGATGCAAAAGGGGATGCCAATGCCGTTTGGCTTTTCCAAATAGCCTCAGCCTTTACCACTACAGGTGGTTCGGGAGGAAATGTTATCCTTAGCGGAGGTGCTCAGGCCAAAAATGTCTTTTGGCAAGTTGGCAGCTCAGCCACAATTGGAAGTTATACCAAGTTTAAAGGAACTATTATGGCCTTAACATCTATAACAATGGGGGCTTATTCAACTGCAGTAGGCCGAATGCAAGCCATTAACGGAGCAGTAACACTCACAAGTACAAATGTTATAGACAAACCTTAAAATTATTAATTTATAAAAACATGAAAAATCATAAAAATTTCAAAATGGAATCTCGCAAGGCTTGGTTTCTTAATAACCTGTCCATTAAAAGTCTTATTTTGACTACTTTAATTTTAGCAGGTATCATAACGCCGATTCAAGCTCAGGAAGCTCAATACAGCAAACCTTCACTTTGGTTGGGAGCTGCAGCCGGTGCTAATTTTAATTTCTACCGTGGTTCTACCCAAAATATCAGTTCTAATGTAACTTCACAAGTGGCCTTTCATGATGGAAATGGGATAGGACTTTATGTTGCTCCGCTTATCGAATTTTATCGTCCCGATTCACGTTGGGGTGTTATGTTGCAAGCTGGTTACGACGGTCGCGGTGGCAAGTTTGACCAGGTTTTTTCTCCATGCAATTGTCCAAGAGATTTATCAACCAATCTCAGCTATATTACTATTGAGCCAAGCTTGCGCTTAGCTCCTATAAAGTCTAACTTTTATTTGTTTGCAGGTCCTCGTTTTGCTTTCAATTTCGACAAATCCTTCACCTATATACAAGGTACCAACCCTGAATACCCGGAGCAAGTAGCTCCGGCTGAAATTAAAGGAAATATGAGTAATGTAAATAATACATTAATCTCTATGCAAATAGGTGCAGGATATGATGTATTTCTCACAAAAGAGAAAAAAAGGACACAAGTAATTTTCTCTCCTTTTATTGCGTTTCAACCTTATTTCGGACAAAATCCACGTTCGACTGAAACCTGGAATATTACTACTATCAGAGCAGGTGCCTCACTTAAAATAGGAAATGGCCGTTTACTTCCGGTATCTGAAAAAGTTGCTGAAAAAGATACGATGTTTAACAACCTTGACCGAAGGGTAACAAAAAATGCAAATGATATAAAATTCAATACAGATAACAATGACCGTCAGGATAATGAAATTGACTCATTGAAGAGGTTATATTCAGTATTAAATGCCCGAAAAGCAACAGTTGAAGTTGGAGATGTTTATGAATTTCATAATGTCTATTTTTATACCGACCAGTATGATTTAAATACCGAGGCTACCATAGAACTTTATGAATTGGCCAATTTGATGAAGGAAAATACCGCTTTAAAAATTGAAATTAGCGGGTATGCCGACGAACGTGGATCAGATGAATATAATCAGAGATTATCTGAACGAAGAAGCAAGGCAGTTGTTGATTATTTGGTAAGCAAAGGTGTTAATCGTGATAAATTGGTTATCTATAATTTTGGTGAGCAAAAACCAGTTGATGCAGCCTCTACACCTCAGGCTTGGCAAGCTAACCGCCGTGTTGAATTTAAGGTACTCGAGCGATAATACTATAAAATAACTTTTCTAATCAATTAAATTTACACCTATGAACCTTAGGCTGGCTGATAATAATCAGCCAGCCTTTTAGGTTATTCGGTATTCTTTGTCTGAACCCGAGTCCTTAAAATGGATCAATAGATGTAAATTATCATTCCGATAGAAACTACCGGTATTTGCACATGAATAACAGAAAGCTAAACTAATATTTTTGGACTTTCAATTATTGTTTTTAAAGGAAAGAATAATTAAACCAGATTATAAAACACTTATGGCTTTAACAAACCTTCTTTTATATTCAACATCACTAAGGCTCGAAAGGATTACCTTCATTTCTTTACCTGAGGATGAATGAATAAATTCCGTTGCCATACCTTTCGGATTTGTAACAATTCCCAAATGTCCTATTACATTTCGTGTAGGACTTAAAAAAACAATAATATCTCCTTTATTTACTTTGTAAATGGAAATAATTTTACCAAATGTTTTGTATTCTGAGGAACTACGGGGCACTTCAATTCCAAAATTTTTAAAAACAAAATATACAAACCCCGAACAATCAAAACCATCTTTAGAACACGCACCATAAATATAAGGTGTGCCCAAATAGTTTAGAGCTAATGCCACAATGCTATCCCTTCTTGAAATATAATTAACTTTATTAAATGTGTCAATATGTGTGGTATCTGCCAAAGTAAATATCTCTTGGTTATTAGCTTTAGGTGACGTCCAAATTAAACTGTAGCCAATGGCGCATACCAAAAGAAAAATTAATAATGCAGCTATAAGTTTAAAATATTTCAAGAGGTTAAAGGTAATGGAAAAAATGACTCGTTCATTTAATAAATTATGCTTACAAAAAATTGGTTTTAAATAGCCGAAATATGTGAATAATGTAACTTATTTAAAAATTTATATAACACTTTTACTTTTTGGTTTACCCACCTTTACAAATCTTTAGACTACTAATTTTTAATTATAATAAAAATTTTCTTAGATGGCTATTACTTATCATTTGGTTCAAATACCACCAATTTTACTATTCATATTGTTGGTAGCATTTGGTGCGGGCTTTGCCGGTTTTAGCACTTATCTGTTTCGAAAATATGTCAATATGAAAATTCTCAGGTCTCATAATGAAGTTACGGGGTTTTTATTTTTGGCAGTTGCCAGTTTTTATGCATTATTACTAAGTTTTGTTGTACTGGTGGTTTGGGAACAGTTTAATGAAACCAGAAGTAATGTAAGCAAAGAAGGAAGTTCTGCCCTGGGTTTATACCGCGACATTAAGTTTTATCCCGACACGGTTGAATCGAAAAAACTGATGGTGGTATATCTCGATTTTGTGTTCAATGTAATAGATGATGAATTTCCAAACATGGAAAAATTGAAGCCGAGCCGAAAAACGCCCGAGTCATTTAATAAGGTTTTTTATAAAATGGAACACCTCAATCCTAAAAACCAATATCAGATTCAATTAGTTGCTGAAATGTTTAGTCATTTAAATGAACTGGCTACTTACAGAGGACTTCGCACAGCCACTATCGAAATGGAAATTCCGGCCCCGATTTGGCTGCCAATTATCCTGGGAGCCTTAATTGTTATTATGTGCGCAATGATGCTCGATATTGAACATAAGCGCATACATATCCTGTTAAATTCTCTCCTGGGCATGTACATAGGGTTGTTTTTTTTCATTATCATATTGCTCGACCATCCTTATTCAGGAAGCCTTGACATAAAGCCAAAAGCCTATAAGGATATATTCACAATAGAACAGTGGGCCAATGAAAAACCTTTAATTAAAAAATAAATAACGTAACTTTATTTTTCAAAAAATCATGATCAAATATTCTAAATCATTACTCATTCCCGGTGTTTTTTTTATAATCTTTTTAGCATCCTGCCAATCGCATGAACCAAAGTCGGACTATGCCTTTGACCGTGAAAAAGAAGAAAGGTTATTGTTAAAAGATAGTAACTCAAACAGTGATGAAATGCTGGTGGAACCAATAAAAAAAACGGAGGTAAGTTTAAGTGAGTGGGACTATTTTAAGGCCACAATGGAAAAAAAACTTTTAGTAAATGAATCTAAAATAAAACAAATAAAGGGACTTCCTAATTCAAACGTAAAAGCCTATAAAAAAGTAGCCCGTTTAGAGAAGGAAAATAATAATCTGAGAACAAAAATGGCTGATTACCATGAAGAAATGAAATTGAAATGGGGAAAATTTAAAACTGAAATGACTAAGGAAATGGAAGTGCTTAGCACGGAGCTGAAAGATATGACCCCAATTGTTAAAAAATAACCTGTGAAAGATGTAACTTATTGTAGAAATTCTGTAAGAAATTCTGTTATTAAGTAACCCACCTTTGTTCGGTGAAAATATCTTCACAAATAAATAATAACTCAAATGAAAAAATTCAATCTTTGTATCGTAGCAGCTTTTTTGCTACTTAATTTTGTTCCGTCTCAAGTAAAGGCAGAAACGAAAATTGCCACGGTTTCAGTTAGTACTTCTTCTTCTGCAGCTACTCAGGCTAATACCTATTTGGCCCGATTAGATGAAATTAATAGTATGGAAAAATCTGCATTAAGCCCGCCCCAAAAGAAAACTTTGAGAAAGGAAGTAAAAGATATTAAAAAACGCCTTTTTGCACTTAATGATGGTGTTTATGTTTCTGTAGGAGCCATAATAATTATTTTACTACTATTAATCATTTTATTCTAATCCTGTATTTTTCTAAAATCTAAAATCATGGAAAATTTACTTTACTTCATAGCTGTTATCTTAGTTATTGCCTGGCTCATTGGATTTGTAGGTTATAATGTAGGCGGTCTTATTCACATTTTGCTTATTATAGCTATTGTAGCCATACTTTTAAGAGTAATAAGGGGACGTAGGATTTTGTAAACATAAACGCCAATTAAATTGATTATACCAATACCGCGGCTTACTCTATCTCTATAACAATTCTGATTTTTTTAAAACTCTTTGATAAAATCTTCAAAATATGCCGATTGGTATTACTGCGCCCAACACAAATACCAATGTTTTTACTGCAGAGTATTTCAGAGCCGACCCAAAAGGTGTATATGGTACAGCAAAAGATGCAGCGCTTTATAAAATAACGGATAATGAATATTGGACCTTGGAACAAAATACAGGAACAACATCTGAAAATATAACCTTACAATGGAATAGAAATACCAGTAATATTGGAAATTTAAACGAGCTTAGAGTAGCCAGTTGGAATGGAAGCCAATGGGATAATATGGGCAATGCCTCTACTACCGGAACTACTTCAGCCGGAACAATATTAAGCAGCATAGCTACCAGCAACTATACTGCTTTTACATTTGGAACCACCACTGCCAATAACCCTTTACCCATTACACTTTTATTTTTTAACGCTGTTTTAAACCACGAAAACGTTAACCTAACCTGGGCAACAGCCTCTGAAATTAATAACGATTTCTTTACAGTTAAAAAAACTACCGATGGTTCATATTTTGAATTTGTAGCTAAAACACATGGAGCCGGAAACAGTAGTCGAAAAATAGATTATCATGCCATTGATCTCAATCCTTACCTTGGAATATCTTACTATCGGCTCAAGCAAACTGATTTTGACGGAAACTTTACCTATTCAAATTTAGTACCGATACTTTTTGGAAAATTTTCAGAACCTGCCTTCTATCCAAATCCGTTCAATTCCTCTTTAACTATTATTTTAAATGATGAATACAATAAAAAGAATACTGAATTAAGAATTTACGCTATGCTTGGACAGGAAGTGCTGAACAGTTTACTTACCAAACAATTTAACCTGCTTGAAACAACTCAGCTTAAGGCCGGAATTTATTACTATAGTATAATCAGTAACAATAAACTGATTAAATCAGGAAAGCTAATTTGCACATAAAAAATAATCAGGTAAAAAGAGAAGTTTTAATTGAATAGAAAACCTGTGAAACATGTAACTTTATTTTAAAATTATATAAAACTTATTACAATTTATGGTAACACCTTTGGCTTATAATATTTAATTAAAAAATAAAATGAAAGAACCTAAAGAAAACCCGATGTCACTCAACAGAACGTTATTAGTTATTAGTAAAATGAATGATATAAATGATGTAAAAAGTGATTCGAATGTAGAAGCGACCTATATGAAAACTGATATGGCTGCTGAAGGAATTAACAACAACTTTATATTAGTAGAAAGTAAAAATTATTCACAATTGTCAGACTCATTCTTGGGAGTATATGATGGTTGTTAGGCACAGCAATCATATTTAGGTTTTACCATGATTCCTGGAGGAAGATTAATTGTTATCAGGCACCGACTTAGATAAAGATCATAATTATTTAGCCCAATAAAAAATTTGTAACAAAAATGAAACAGTATATTGTAAAAATTAAATCAATAGAAAAGGTTACCCATAATGTTGTAAAATTTGTAACCGAAAAACCGAAGCAGTTAAAGTTTAAACCCGGACAAGCAACGGAGGTTTCTATTAATAAAAAACAGTGGCGTAATGAAATAAGGCCTTTCACATTTACCAATCTTCCCGATGATGACTTTTTGGAGTTTACTATTAAAATATATCCCGAACATAAAGGTTTTACAAAGGAGCTATTGAATCTTAAAAAAGGCGATGAGTTGATATTGCATGCTGTTTTTGGTGCTATCAAATATCAGGGAGAAGGTGTATTTATTGCCGGAGGTGCAGGTGTTACACCTTTTATTTCTATATTCAGAGATCTTCAATCAAAAAATGAAATAGGCGATAACATGCTGCTTTTTGCCAATAAGACAAAAGCAGACATAATTATTGAGGATGAATTCAGACAAATATTAGGTTCCAATTTTGTGAACATATTATCGGATGAAAAAATTGAAGGGAATTCCTTTGGGCACATCAACAAACACTTTTTAGAAACTCAGATTGTTGACCTCGATAAACGGTTCTATTTATGCGGGCCACCTCCAATGATGGCTGCCATCCAAAAGCAATTGACAAGTTTGTTAGTGGATGAAAGGTTGGTTGTAAAAGAAGCGTTTTAATATTTAATAAATTATTGAGCTTTGACCCCAAAAGGAACACTTATTGTGATTGGCGGCCATGAAAATAAAGGGGAAATTATTGGTGAAAATCTAAAGATTCATAAAAAAAACAAATCGCAAACCCACTTTGAAATATTAGGGAAACTGATTTCCAAAATTCCAAGAGCCCATCATATTATTGAGATTATTGCTGCGGCATCAGCCATTGAAAAAGAAATGGAAGAACTTTATATCACTTCATATAAAAAGGAGGGATTTACACATGTAGGTATAATAAAAGTAGATACTAAAAAAGAATCACAAAGTATTGATTCAATAAAGCGTATTCATGGTGCCCATGCTGTTTTTTTTACCGGAGGTGATCAGCTTAAACTTATTTCATTGCTTGCCGGCACAAAAATATTGGCTGCCATAAAGAAAAAATATTATTTTGATAAAAACTTCATTGTAGGAGGAACAAGTGCAGGGGCTATGGTAATGCCCGAAATAATTATTACAGGTGGTATTATCAGAGAGGCCATTTATAAAGAAGAAATTAAAATGGACAAAGGCTTTGATTTAATAAAGGATGTCATTGTTGACACACATTTTATCAAAAGAGGTCGTTTTGCCCGATTAGCTCACGCCGTTATTTTAAATCCAACCTGTTTGGGCATTGGGCTTGAAGAAAATACAGCGTTAATTATTTCGGAGGGAAACAAAGCCGAATGTATTGGATCGGGAATGCTCATACTTATTGATGGAAGTAAAATTGGTAACACAAATATTAATGAAGTAGATGACTCCACTCCAATCGTTGTTGAAAATTTGAAAGTAAGCATTCTTGCCGAAGGAAGCCGATACTTATTAAAGGAGAGAAAATTCTTCTGATAACTGAAACGAATTCAATTTTTAAATAAAAAAATACAAAAACCATGTCAACAAAAATTAAATATCATCCTGTAGTAGAGGATTTAGTAAAACTGATTAAAGCCAATAATTGGAATGAAGCATTTGAAAAAGCCATTAAAAAAGCCAACAGCACCAATGTACCGCTATTGGGCGAGGTTAATAATTTAGAACAATACCTAAATTGGATTAATGAATTTTTATATTGGGTACCAACCGAAAATTCATCCGGCAATAACGTGAACGACCATCTCAGCGCCTTTTATTTTATAGCCGATCAGGAGTCTTTATTCTCCCTGCAAAACAAAGTAATCCCTTATGAAAAAGCAGCTTCTTTAACCCCTTTTTCACAATGGTTGGTAAACTATGCCAATGCCATGGGTGAGTTTTTAGATACTCCGGAATCTTATAATTTGGAGTCGGAAAAATCCTTTTATAAAACACCCGGTTATAACATGCATGAATATACAAAGCCTCACGGTGGATGGAAAACGTTTAATCAATTTTTTGCACGTCATTTTAAACCGGGTTATCGGCCCATCGCGGCTATCTCAGATCAGTCGGTTATAATAATGCCTGCCGATTCTACGTTTGCGGGGCAATGGGAAATACGTCAGGATTCGAATATAACGGCTAAAAAATTAAACTGGAAAGTAAGTGAATTACTGGAAGGCAGTCCATATAAAGATCGATTTAAAAACGGGTTGTTTATGCATTCTTTTCTGAGTCCTTTGGATTATCATCGTCAACATGCTCCTGTCGGAGGACGTGTGTTGGAAGCCCGGGTAATTCATGGTCAGGTGTATCAGGAAGTTGGATTAATACCTTTAGAAAATAATTCCGGAAAACACCATTTAAAACTTAAACGAATATATGACGCACCGGATAATACAGGATATCAGTTTGCACAAAGCAGAGGATTAATTGTATTGGATACTCCTATTGGGTTGGTGGCAGTTTTGCCTATTGGGATGTCACAAGTATCTTCGGTAATTATCACTGCTGAGGTAGGTGTTACCGTTCGCAAGGGTGAAGAGCTATCCTACTTTCAGTTTGGTGGTTCTGATATTATAGTATTGTTTGAAAATGCAAGCAATGTGTGCTTCAGTGCCCAACCCACCGTACATTATAAAATGGGTACCAAAATAGCCCAAGCCTATCCTGTAATATAAAAAAGACCATGATATCGTGGTAAAACAAAAACTTAAAGAATGGTTAAAACGGTATTTACCTAGTGAAATTGTTGGAACAATTACGGCATTGGCGGCTGCAACTATAGCCCGCGTTTATAGTGAAAATTATATTTTTATCGCTTATGTAGGGTCAATTGGTGAAGCAGTAGGTTTTTATTCAACTGTTTTTATTCAAAACATTATAAATACTCATAAAAATTGCAAAGCAGAAAAAAGACATTTTTCATTCTCTGATTTTCGAAAAATCATCACCGGCATTGCTTTAGAATTTGGTCCGGCGGGAATAATTGATGACCTATTGATACGTCCA
This sequence comes from uncultured Chitinophaga sp., assembly GCA_964355045.1. Classification (GTDB taxonomy): domain Bacteria; phylum Bacteroidota; class Bacteroidia; order NS11-12g; family UBA9320; genus JABWCE01. The sequence goes on from CAYHCM010000006.1 coordinate 16,053, forward strand.
TTTTTTATGTATGTATTCCCTATTATTTTGAAAAACTTTACACTTGGAATTCTCCTTGGAAAATTTGCGGGAGATATTACATTCTATATTTTAACTATCCTTAGTTATGAATTAATTAACCGTTATAAAAGACGAAATGGAACAAAAATTAATACCACAAATAGCCTTTAGAGAAACGAGTGATATAGGTGTGATATGGGTGATTGATGAAGCTATAAAACTTGGTTTTTATAACGGAAATCCGGATTGGGCCAACTTTGGACAAGGCGAGCCTGAGGTTGGAGAATTGAAAGGCGGAGCACCTAGAATTAATGAATTTCTTATTCAACCGGATGATAACCGATATGGCCCCACCAATGGAACGGATGCCTTACGACAAACCATTGCCGAACATTATAACCGGCTTTATCGAAAAAATAAAACGTCGAAATACTCTGCTGAAAATGTAAGCATAGCAATGGGTGGAAGGTTAATGCTCTCCCGAATTTTTACAATTATTGGAACCGCCAGATTAGGGTATAAAATACCAGAGTATCCGGCCTATCATGATATGCTCAATTACCAATTGGATAGGATTACCCCGGTTTGCATTCCATCAAAAAGCGAAAATAATTACGCCATACGTTCCGCTGAATTTGAAGAGGCCATTAAAAAATATAAGCTGGATGCATTCTTGTTTAGCAATCCATGCAACCCCAACGGACATGTAATAAAAGGCGATGAATTAAAGGATTATGTATCCATTTCCAAAGAACACAATTGTGCACTAATTATTGATGAATTTTATTCCCACTTTATTTATGAAAATGGAAAACCTGCCAATGCACCAATATCCTCAGCAGAATATATTGAGGATGTAAATTCAGATTCTGTTTTAATTGTGGATGGATTAACAAAATCTTTTCGCTATCCGGGCTGGCGATTGGCTTGGGTACTTGGTCCAAAAAATATTATAGAAAATATTGGCAGAGCCGCAAGTGCCATTGATGGCGGACCGAGTGTACCCATTCAGGAGGCTGCTTTGCAATTGTTTGAACCAACCTTAGCCGATAAAGAATTCAATACCTTGCGCCAGGTATTTAGTAAAAAACAAAACCTGACGCTAAATATTTTGCACAAAAATGGAATTCACTGTTCCAAAGACAGCAACAGTACATTTTATGTTTGGGGAGATATCAGTGAATTGCCACCACCGTTAAATCATGCAAAATGCTTTTTTCAAGAATTACTTAAACTTAAGGTAATAACTGTTCCGGGATATATGTTCGACATTCATCCCGGTATGCCAAAAAAGAAAACCGGCTTTGACCACTATGTTCGTTTTTCATTTGGGCCTGAAGAGGAAAAATTAAAAATGGGTCTGCATAGAATTACTGAATTAATACAGTCTTATTCATAACAACCCGATAATTGGAAAGTGTTCTGTTTAAATATGTGAATGATGTAACTTATTGCAATGATTGTGTAATACATATTTGTTAGGTAGTTCTCAAATTCGTGACCTAAAAGTTAATCGCTTATTCAAATTCTCATCATGATTACGGAAAGTCATTTCAAGTTATCTCATCCTATGTTTATGATATCTGAAAATGATTGCAACATAATTAAAATCACGATGACAATGCATGGATATTATTCTGAATATTCAAACTATATAGCTGAAATGACCATAACAATTCCTTCTGCAGGTGTACCCGAAATATCCATTAATAACCCGGCGGATTATAGTAATGCATTAGAACAAATGTTAAAAAATCAAAATAGAGATTATTGTTGTGAAGGAAAATAAATGTGTTATTAAAATCCTAAATGCTACAAGTTAAAAAAGAAGGTATTCTGTTAATGAAAACAGAATTAGGTTTTGAAAATGAAGGGGTCTTTAATCCTGCAGTTTTTAAAATTGATGGATACCTTCATATTTTTTACAGGGCAGTAAGCATTGGAAATTATTCAAGTATTGGTTATTTGAAACTTAAAGGGCCTTTATTGATTGTGGAACGTTCAGATACTCCCATTCTTTTTCCTCAATTTGATTATGAATCGCATGGTACGGAGGATCCCCGTATTGTGAAAATTGATGACCTATATTATATGACCTATACAGCCTATGATGGTGTTAATGCATTAGGGGCATTAGCTGTATCCAAAGATTTAGTAAATTGGGAAAAAAAAGGATTGATTGTACCACAAATTACCTATGCCGAATTTAGCAGACTTGCCGGATCTAAAGGGGCAATTAATGATAAGTATTTGCGCTATAATGAACAGGTTGAAGAAAAGCAAGGAAAAAAAATACTTATTTGGGACAAGAATGGGATTTTTTTCCCCCGAAGAATTAATGGTAAATTACATTTTCTGCATCGCATTAGGCCCGATATTCAATTGGTAGCTATTAATGATTTAGAAGAATTAACGCCTGAATTTTGGCAAAATTATTTTCTGCACCTTAATGAATATATAGTACTTTCACCAAAACACAAACACGAAGTTAGTTATATTGGTGGAGGATGCCCCCCCATCGAAACTGAATATGGGTGGCTCATTATATACCATGGAGTTTACGATACCATATTAGGTTATGTATATACGGCATCTGCGGCCTTGCTTGATTTGCACAATCCACAAAAGGAAATCGGGCGACTCCCCTATTCATTATTTAAACCCGAATACGAATGGGAGCTAACCGGTGAGGTAAACAACGTATGTTTCCCAACTGGCACTGCCTTGTTTGGAGACATTTTATACATTTATTATGGCGCAGCCGATGAACAAATTGCCTGTGCCAGCATTAGTCTGTCTGCATTATTAAAAGAATTATTAAAATATAAAATAAATGACGATGAATACTAAACCAGCCGAAATTCTAATAATTTCATCTTATCCCTCGCGTGAATGCGGAATAGCAAGCTATACTCAGGACTTGATAGCTTCATTAAAAACCAAGTTTAATAAATCATTTAAAATTAGTGTATGTGCACTTGAGAATAAATTTGAAAAACATATTTATCCTCAGGAAGTTAAATTTATTTTGGATACTTCCGATGAATCATCTTATGAAGAATTGGGCCAATCAATAAATAATAGTGGCATTTACTCTTTAATTATGATCCAACATGAATTTGGTTTTTTTAACACCCGTGAGGAAGCCCTAATAAAACTCATTAATTTAATTAAAATACCAACACTAATCACCTTTCACACTGTATTGCCTAATCCTCATTCAACGCTTCTATTCCATGTTCGAAACATGGTATCATCCGCTCAAACCGTTACAGTAATGACCAAAAATGCTGCCCTGATTTTGCAAAATGATTATGGTGTATCACCTCAAAAAATTACTGTTATAAAACACGGAACGCATCTGGTACCGCACCTTGATAAAGAGGTGTTAAAAGAAAAATATGGAATAGGCGGGAGAAAGATAGTTACTACCTTTGGTTTGTTAAGTTCAGGAAAAGGAATTGAAACTACGTTAAAAGCATTACCCGAAATTATTAAAGATAATCACGATATCTTGTTTCTGATTTTAGGCAAAACCCATCCTTGTGTTGTAAAATCAGATGGTGAAATATACCGACAAATGCTGGAATCACTAGTTGAAGAACTAAATATTTATAATCATGTAAAATTTATAAACCGATACATTAAGTTACCCGAATTATTAGAGTATTTGCAACTTACCGACGTTTATTTGTTTACCTCCCAAGATCCTTATCAGGCCGTAAGTGGCACATTTTCATACGCTATTAGTTGTGGCTGCCCTGTTATTTCTACTCCTATACCTCATGCTTGCGAAGAATTACAAAACAATGCAGGAATTATTATTGATTTTGCAAATATTCAACAATTATCAATGGCAGTAAAAAAATTATTGAATGATGAAAACTTAAGAAAAAATATCACTTCGAACGGCCTTCATACTATGGCATCCACGGTTTGGGAGAATGTGGCTATTGCTCATGCCAAACTTTTTAAAAAAACAAATCTTGATATCTATAAATTGCATTACTCAATACCTGATATTCATTTAAATCATATTAAAAAATTAACAACCGATTTCGGAATGATACAATTTTCAAAAATGAATCATCCGGATTTGAATTCAGGATATACCTTAGATGATAATGCCAGGGCATTAATTGCTTTGTGCATGAGCTATGAACAATCACCGGGTAATGATAATCTGGATTATATAATTAAATATCTGAATTTTATTTACCATTGTCAGCAAGCCGATGGTGCTTTTTTGAATTATATAGATGCCAAACAAAATTTTACTGAACAAAATAATGGTGCTAATCTGGCCGATGCCAATGGCAGAGCTATTTGGGCATTAGGATTTTTAATTTCTAAAAAATCAATTTTGCCCGAATCGGTTGTTGATATAGCTGCTGAAATGCTAAGCAAAACATTACCCCATATTAAATTAATATACTCTACACGTGCCATGGCATTTGCTATCAAAGGACTTTATTTTAGCAATTTGAATTTGAAAGATACCAAAATATCTATGCTCATATCGTTGCTAGCTGATAGAATGGTTCAAATGTACCGACATGAATCAGAAAACAACTGGGATTGGTATGAAAGTTATTTAACCTATGCCAATAGTGTTTTACCCGAATCTATGCTGTATGCCTGGCTTCAAACCGGAAACATTACCTATAAAGATATTGCTAAAACAACATTCGATTTTTTATTATCTCATACCTTTAATGAGAACGGAATGAAAGTAATTTCGAACCGAAGCTGGTTGATAAGAGGTGAAAATACGGCCAACCATGGCGAACAACCTATTGATGTAACCTACACTATTATGGCACTTAGCCTTTTTTATAATGTTTTTAAAACAAAAAATTATTCCGATAAATTACTAACGGCTTTCAATTGGTTTTTGGGCAAAAATCATCTTCAACAAATTATTTACAATCCTTGCACAGGTGGCTGCTACGATGGGTTAGAAGAAAATAATGTAAACTTAAATCAAGGGGCCGAATCTACCATTAGTTACCTTATGGCCCGATTAACTATGGAAAAATTTGTAAGCAGAACCCCAAAAGTAAAGCCTAAAATTTCTCCAATTTGGTCAACTGCAAATCTAAATATGTCATTTCAATCTTTATAAATATGGGAATAATGTAAATTGTTTTTAAAGTAATGTAACATCTTAATAAAAACAGCGAATAACCTTTGCAGACATAGTAAAGTTAATACTTTTGAAAATAAAAATACTTTTGTTAGCCAGAGATTGGCAGTTAATACCTGATTTTTTTAACATTACCCGATAAATAATTAAATATAACCATGACAATACAAGAAAAGTATCCGGGATTATCGCAATATATTGAGGAAACACCTATCCTAATTCCCGATAGCAATGATCCGGAAATAAATGTTAATAATTTAACAAATTACCTACAGTCATTGGAATCAATATTAAAAAATTACTCAGTAGCACATGAATATAAAATATTTTAATTCTCAAATAAATTTACATCATAAAATAGAAACGCTATGACATCAACAAAATATAAAACTATTTTTAAAAAAAAAGCAAATGAAAAATAAAGACATCGATGCACATAGACTGAATCCTGTTTCAAACAGTCTGGAGAACATTAATTTTCCGGGATACACTGCATATCCCAAAAGCGAGGATATATACAACAGAAATCATAAGGAAGCTGACATGGATCCTGAAGATATTACAAAAAATAAGGTGCTAAATGAAAGAGCCGGAACAAAAAATGAAAAGGATTTTACAACCGATATATCGGGCAGCGACCTGGATATTCCCGGATCAGAATTGGATGACGAACAGGAAGATATAGGAAGTGAAGATGAAGAAAATAATGGCTACAGTTTAGGGGGTGATGATCATAACGACTTAGAAGAAGATAAAGGCGAATAAGTGATTACCCTTTTATTAAACTTAATTTAAAAATTCTATTGATCAAGGCAATTATCCAACTAAAGTAAATTTTAAACTATGAATAATGCAAAACATTACAAAAGTTATGTAACACGTTTTAATTACATCCGATAAACCTTTGTTGCCAAAAATAAAAACAAAAATCATGAAATTAAAAATGGCTAATTCCAAAAAGAATCGAACCTTTAAAGCGTTATTCTTCTCTATTTCTCTTTTACTATGTATTATTACTTTATCTGTTCAGGCTCAGGATGCGGCACCTTTAGTAGCAGAAAAACCGGCATTCCACAGAGTAGAATTTGGCTTAAGGCTTATGCCAACCGTGTCGGCTTTTACAATGCAATCATCGTCTGGTGGCACAATTAAAGGAGAAGCAACATTCGGTTTTGGAATAGGAGGAATGCTTGCATTTAATTTTACCAATCATATGGGTATTCAATCCGAGTTAATTTACAATTCCCTTTCTCAAAAATATAAGGATCAGGAATTAGATCGTGAAATAAATGTTCGTTATCTTAATATACCTATTATGTTCTCACTCAATACCGGTAAAGCCAATCCCATAAATCTTAATATTGTATTCGGGCCGCAATTAGGTTTTAATATGGGTTCAAGCATAAAAAAATCCGGTTCATCCAGCTCTGATACTATTACCTATGTGTTAGCTACCAAACGAAGCGATATAGGTTTTGCATATGGGGCAGGTCTCGAATTTATGCTTAACACCACCCGCACCATTCGTATGGATATTGGTTTTCGTGGGATGTACGGTTTAGTAAATATTAGCAATAATAGTGAACCTACATCTGACGAATCGGTTTATATAGTAAACCAGGCTAAAGTTCGAACTAAATCAGGGTACATTGGCATATCCTTTCTGTTCTGATTAAAAATAATTATTTTAATAATCCCTTAACAAAAATAGAAAAGTCTGTTTCTTAATTGAAGCAGGCTTTCATTTTGTTCTTTCAAAATTTTAATCAAACCTCTCACTTACTTAATTCGGTATCTATCTCATTTAAACCTTTACCGGGTGTGAATTATGTAAATCTTAAAACCAATTGTGTAACATCCGTCCAACCCTACTGTATCACCTTTGTACTGTGAAAATTAGTTCACAAATAATCAAAAACTAAAATGACTACAAATATCGAATTAAAAGGAAACTGGAACGAAACCAAAGGAAAACTAAAACAAAAATTTGCATTGCTAACTGATAATGATCTGCTATTAGTGGAAGGTAAACAGGACGAAATGCTGGGCCGACTCCAAATTAAACTTGGTAAAACCAGGGAAGAAATACAAAAGTTTATTTCAGAATTATAAATCTATAATCACACTTAAATTATCAATTAAAAAGTAATCAATTAAAACCAATTAAAATGAAAAAAAAGATTTTAACCCTAACCGCAGCCACTGTTATGTTAGCTGCATTTTTAACAAACTGCACCACATCGGAACAAAAGATGAACAAGGCAGAACAGGAAGTGGCAGATGCCAACATTGCTTTGGAAAATGCCAACGAAGAATATCTGGCAGATATTGAAAAATACCGAAAAGAAACCGCTGAAAAAATAGCTGCCAACGAAAAAAGTATTGCCGAATTTAATGCCAGAATTGAAAATGAAAAGCTGGATGCTAAAGCCGACTATAAAAAGAAGGTTGCAAAACTTGAACAAAAAAACAGCGATATGAAAAAGAAAATGGACGATTATAAAGCTAACGGAAAAGAAAAATGGGATACTTTTAAATCTGAATTTAGCCGCGATATGAATGAACTAGGACATTCCATTACCAATTTTTTTAATAAGTAATAAACAAAAAAAAATAGAAATTATGAAAAAAATAATTTTAACATCCATCGCTTTGGCTTTACTGGTATCCGGTAGCGTAGCCCAAGGCACAGCCGATTTTCGCGAAAAACTTTTATTCGGTCTTAAATTAGGTCTAAACCTATCTAACGTTTATGATTCGGAAGGTGAAAATTTTGATGCCGATGCCAAATTTGGCCTGGCAGCCGGGGCTTTTATTGCCATACCTATAGGAAAATATATAGGAATTCAACCCGAAATATTATTTTCACAAAAAGGATTTCAGGCAACAGGGTCTATCCTTGGGGGTGATTATAACTTTACCCGGACTACTAATTTTATTGATATTCCAGTATTATTTGCTCTTAAACCAACGGGAAACATTACCATAATGGCAGGACCGCAATATTCGTATTTAATAAAACAAACCGATGTGTTTGCCAATGGGGTTACCACTATTGAGCAAGAAAAAGAATTTGAAAACGATAACATCCGTAAAAACATTTTAAGTTTTTCGCTTGGTGCCGAAATTAATTTGGATCATATTGTGCTGGGTGCACGGGCTTGTTGGGATGTTCAAAAAAATAACGGCGATGGCACGGCAACCACACCCCGTTACAAAAATGTTTGGTATCAGGCCACCATCGGTTACCGGTTTTTTTAAAAAATCAGAGTCTGACAATAAATTAATATCAACAAATACCAATCACAAAAAAATTAAATAACAAAATTATGAACACAGGAAAAGTAGTATTAGGAGCATTAGCCGGCTTTGCCGCAGGTGCATTATTAGGTGTATTAATTGCACCCGACAAGGGATCAGAAACACGAAGGAAGATTTCTCAAAAAGGATTGGACACGGCAGATGACCTCAAAGCTAAATTTGATGAATTACTGACAGCGATTGCCGAAAAATTTGAATCGGTAAAAGAAGATGTGACCGACCTTTATGAAGAAGGAAAACACAAAGCCGAAGAATTTCAAAAAGAGGCGAGATCTGAAATAAAATAAGAACTCGTTATTAAAAAAGAAAATCCCGATTTTTTCGGGGGTTGGCATAGGGAACATAATGTAACAAGTGGTTATAAATTAATTTCCAACAGAACCGTTGTTTCCTGTGCCTTTATTTCAAAATAAAATTATGGAAGAAAAAATAAATTTTATAGAACCTTTGCTCGAACGAGCTGAACAATACGGTAAAACAAGCTACCAGTTATTCAGGTTAAAAGCATTATACAATTCGGCTAATGTTTTATCCGGCCTTGCTTCGCGGGGGTCGGTATTTGTTGTTATTAGTATAGCCATCGCTATTGCCAATATTGGCGTTTCTCTTTGGTTAGGCGATGTGCTTGGTAAACTGTATCACGGTTTTTTCTGTGTAGCGGGTTTTTATTCAATTGTCGGTTTTGTTTTGTACTTTTTTTTGCACAACCGTATGAAAAAGAGCATTGCCAATTCAATAATTTCAAAATTTCATTATTAGTAATCATATGGAAATAAAAAATACATCTGCTATTGAATTGAGAGAATCCATTGTTTTACTCGAAATTAAACAAGCATTTGAAGCACAGTTGCTAAAGGATGAATGTAAAATCATTTTTGAAAGCATGAAACCTATGAACGTAATCAAAAAAACATTTAATGATTTTAAAGAAGATTTATTAAATAATACGGTTGGTTTAACTGCCGGCTATGTTTCTAAAGCCATCGTTGTTGGCCAATCTGTCAACCCATTAAAACGTCTTTTAGGTTCAGTGGTTCAATTAGGAATTTCAACTTTAGTATCAAAAAATCCTGAAACAATAACAGCTCTAACATCTAACGTTTTTAAATATTTTACAAGGGCTAAAAAAGTTGTGGTGAAACCGAAAACTGAACACAATTACTAAACGTCCTTTTTTTTAATTACAAAAATAAAGAATGACCAGACTCTCTGAAATTTTTTTTGTAAATAAATTTACTGCTTTTTTTGAAGAAATTGCCAATCAGGTATTATTTACTGTGCGCTTTTTTAAAGAAGCTTTCACACGCCCTTTTGAGTTTAATGAAATTGTTAACCAATCTTTTTTAATAGGGTATAAATCGTTGCCTTTAGTTGCTATTACCGGTTTTATAATGGGTCTTGTATTAACCATTCAGTCGCGACCAACCTTAGCCGAATTTGGCGCTGAATCGTGGTTGCCGGCTATGGTATCGGTTTCCATTGTTCGCGAAATAGGTCCAGTTATTACTGCTTTAATATTTGCAGGCAAAGTAGGTTCAGGCATTGGAGCCGAACTGGCTTCTATGAAAGTTACCGAACAAATAGATGCCATGGAAGTAGCGGGCAACAATCCTTTTAAATATTTAATAGTAACACGGGTAATTGCCACTTCATTAATGCTTCCAATTCTTACCATTATTAATGATTTTATTGGGATGATAGGTTCATTTGTTGGGGTAAATATTAAAGGAGGCGTTAGTTTCCATCTTTACTTTACTCAGGCTATGGCTGAACTTAGTTTTATGGATGTTTTTCCGGCTCTGATAAAAACCGTATTCTTTGGTATGTTCATCGGTTTAATAGCATGTTATAATGGCTATTACTCAAACAAAGGAACCGAAGGGGTTGGCAAGGCGGCAAACGAATCAGTCGTTATGGCTTCATTAATGGTGTTTATTATTGATGTTATAGTGGTTCAAATTACAAGCCTGTTTATAATCTAAGTAATGGAATCAGTCGAATACAATAATTTTATTACAGAAAAGGCAACTAAAAATAATGTTGTTATTAAAACAGAACATCTCAAAAAAGCATTTAATAAAAAATCGGTTTTAAAAGACATTTCTATATCCATCAACAAAGGCGAAAACCTTGTTGTACTAGGTAAATCGGGAAGCGGCAAATCGGTATTGATTAAATGCTTAATAAATTTAATTGAACCTGACGGAGGTAAAATAATAATTTTTGGAAAAAATTTAGAGGAGTTAAACACTGATGAATTAAATGGCTTAAGAAAAAAAATAGGATTTTTATTTCAGAGCGGAGCATTGTACGACTCCATGAGCGTAAGAGAAAATTTGGCATTTCCATTGCGCGATTCTAAAACCCTCTCGATAGAAGAAAAAAACAGACTCATTGAAGAAGCTTTAGTAAATGTAGGGCTTCAAGATACAATTGATAAAATGCCTTCAGAACTTTCGGGTGGTATGCGAAAACGATTGGGATTGGCACGTACCTTAATTTTAAAACCTGAAATTATATTTTATGATGAGCCTACTACCGGGCTTGACCCAATAACGGCCAAGGAAATTAGTCATTTGATAATGGAGATACAGGCAAAATATAATACCACCAGTATTATTATTACTCATGATATGGCCTGCGCTAAAATTACAGCCGACAGAATGATTGTATTTAAAGACGGGTTAATAGAAGTGGAAGGAACTTTTGCCGAATTGAAAAATACAAAAAATCCATGGCTACACTCATTTTTTGAATAAAATTTTTACATATGAAAAAGGAATCAATCAATAAAATAAAATTAGGAATGTTCATTTCATTCGGCGTTGTGCTTCTTTTAGCAGGATTATATTTTATCGGCGATATGAAGAAAATGTTCAGCACTACATTTAGGATAAATGCATTGTTTAACGATGTAGAAGGATTACAGGTGGGCAACAACGTTCGTTTTGCAGGTATAAATGTTGGAGTAATTGACAACATTGAAATAATGACCGACACAACGGTTAAGGTGGATATGATTCTGGATAAACATACCCAACGTTTTATAAAAACGGATTCGAAAGCCATTATTGGTTCTGATGGATTAATGGGAAATAAAATTTTGATTATTTCTGCCGGCACCTATAGTAACGCCGTAATTAAAGACAACGAAATGATTGAATCCATAATCCCAATTAGTCCGGATGACATTTTACTAAAACTAAAAACATCGGTAGATAATACCGCCTTAATTACCGGTGATTTAGCCATTATTATGGGCAATATCCGAATGGGTAAAGGCACCGTTGGAAAATTATTTATGGATAGCACTTTTGCCAATAACTTAGACAATACCATTATTAATGTAAAACAAGGAGCTAAGGGGTTCAACCAAAATATGGAAGCAGTTCAAAAAAGTGCCCTGCTAAAAAAATTGCTTAGAAAAAAGAAAACTAAAACTTTAAAGAAAAAATAAAAAAAACTTCATGAGAAAAGATGAAAAAAAGGGCTGAGGATGAAAAAATCCTTTTAAAGCACGTTTTGGCCTGTCGGGTATCTTTGTCTTCTTACGTCGTCCCCGACAAGTCGGGGAGGATCACCCTAAGGTTGAAAAAAGCCTGACATTGATATTTGACTTCAGCCGGCATATTTTTTAATATTAAATTTTTCAATTCTGCCAGCCCTTCGTCACAAAGATAGCAGCAAATATTTTGGATTAACAAGAACTATTTTGATTTTTTTATCAACCCATTTTTTATAAGCGAAACAATAAGATACCCCCAAATAATTATACATGGAACGGCTTTAATAGCATAGGGTTCAAAGAAATTTTTGCGAAGCGACAAAGGAAAAATATCGGTTGGGGCCAAGCTTGTAAAAACAAAAGCCAGAATAGCCAGAGCCAATATTAAATTATTTTTGGGTGATGCAAATACCCAAAGTGCAATGCCTGTAAAAGCAATAATAAAAGTTGGTGATTCGGCTTTATGGTTAAAAATCACCAACCATATTAGCATAGCAGCAAACCAATTTAACCGATATTGGAAATCTTTATAATGTTTTATAAAAATAAAAGGAACTAAAAGGCTAATCAATCCTGATAATACCAATATATCCTTGCCTGAATTAATGCCAAACCAACTGTGCAGCACACCCATAATACTGTACCCATAAGACCCTGAATGGTCATTTACCAATAATTGAAACCAATTTTGATATTGGTAAATTAATAAATTGGGGGTTGTAAAAATCAAAGGTAAGGCAAAGATGACGGCTGACCAGGCCATGCACCACAAAATGAATTGACCCTTGCGGGGATAAAATAGAAAAAGCAAAGCGGCCAAGATTCCAAATACTTTTATATAAAATGTTGACACTATACAAAAAGCCGCCCAATGCACTTTATCTTTTTCAAAAAAAGTAAAGGCCGCAACTAGCAATCCCGCTATCATTGGGTTACTTTGCGAATTGGCTACTGAGGTTACTAACTCATTAAAAATAAACCATAGCATAAAAATAGTATGCGGACGGCCTTTAATAAAATAACGAACACCATAAAAGAGCAATAACACATTTATTAAATTCCAAAGCAGCAAACCAAGCCAGTCGGGCAAATTAGCCAAAAGTGCCATTGCTGCTGCAAACGACGGACTGTATTTATAAAGATCCCAATGTTTTTCGGGATAATGAAGATACAAGTTTTTACCCTCCTGCAGATGGAACCAGGCGTTTTTAAAAATCACATAATTGTTGTAATGCGTATATTTATCGGTTTCCGAAAAGTATTTGGTTTGGCCTTTTTTATAGTTTAAGAATGAAAAAATTACAGCAAGAAGAATGTATAAGCCTAATATTAATTTTGGCTTTGTAAAGAAATTGCTAATAGCGTGAGTATTCAATTTTGGGTATTAATACAACGGAAACCCCTTCATTAATAAATGAACTTTTTCGGTTACACTTTTCAATTTGGTATTGTCATCGCGGTTCATTAAGGCATAATCTATCAGTTCTACTATTTTTGGCATTTCATTCACACCCATTCCTCTACTCGTAATTGCAGATGCCCCAATTCTTATACCGCTAGTTACAAACGGGCTTCGGGTTTCAAATGGAACGGTGTTTTTATTAATTGTAATATGACATCTCACCAAGGTATCATCCGCCATTTTCCCGGTCAGGTTTTCGTCTTTGGCTCTAAGGTCAATAAGCATCATATGATTGTCGGTTCCTCCGCTTATGATTTCATACCCATGTTCTACAAATGCCTTGGCCATGGCTTTTGAATTGGCAATTACATTTTGGGCATATGTTTTAAATTCATCGGTTAATGCTTCTTCAAAAGCTACCGCTTTGGCTGCTATTACATGTTCTAAAGGTCCGCCCTGTGTACCTGGAAAAACCGCTCCATCCAAAATGGATGACATTTTCTTAATGTTTCCTTTCATATCCGTAAAGCCCCATGGATTGTCAAAATCTTTGCCCATCATTATTATTCCACCTCGCGGACCTCGCAAGGTTTTGTGAGTTGTACTTGTAACAATATGGCAATGAGGTATCGGGTCGTTCAACAATTTTTTTGCTATTAGCCCGGCAGGATGCGAAATATCGGACATCAATAAAGCTCCTATTGAATCAGCGGTTTTGCGTAATTGAGCATAATCCCAATCACGGCTATAGGAAGATGCACCACAAATAATCAATTTAGGTTTTACTTCCTGAGCTTTGGCATCCACTTTTTCCCAATCAATTAACCCTGTTTCTTTTTCAACCCCATAAAAATTAGCAGAATATAATTTTCCGGAAAAATTTACCGGACTGCCATGAGTAAGATGCCCGCCATGCGACAAATCAAATCCTAAAATGGCATCGCCTGGTTTTAGGCAACCCAACATGACTGCTGCATTAGCCTGAGCCCCTGAGTGAGGCTGAACATTAGCCCAAACGGCACCAAAAAGTTTTTTTAATCTGTCAATAGCTAATTGTTCTACAATATCTACTACTTCACATCCTCCATAATAGCGTTTTCCTGGAAGACCCTCCGCATATTTATTGGTAAGCACACTCCCCATGGCTTCCATTACTTGTTTGGAAACAAAATTTTCAGAGGCTATCAATTCAATTCCATCCTGTTGACGGATTAATTCCTTGTTTATTAAGTTAAATATTTCGGTGTCGCGTTGCATGCTGCAAACCAAATGGTTTTATATAAAAAATCCTAAAGAAATGATTAAGGTTCACAATTAACGTTGACGAGGTTTTGAACCTCGTCAACGTTTCTGTTCAAAACCTCGTCAACGTTTATTTTAAAATTTATACGATAACCCTATTCCAAACACTTCCTTGAACTGCATCCGGGGTCCTACCTTGGTGTTGTCATTTTCGTCAAGACTAATTTTAATATCATCATCATAAATGGCATTGATAAATAAGCTGGCGGTTATATATTTATTGACACGGGCATTAATCATATTTTCAAAATTGATGTCTATATTTTTTCTGTTGGCCACATTTACATCCGTATAATTATTAAACATTGATATTCTTGAAACCATGTTTATGTTTTTTGTTAAATTTTTTTGAAAATGAATATTTATTAATGCCCCGAACTCTTTTCGTACTTTCTTTAAGGTATCAACTGCAAATGCCTTTTTAATAGCTTTATCTTCTACATTTACAATCGTAAATTTTCCTGTAGCCGGCGAAATATAAATGGAGAGAAAAGGTATAGGTTTATAGTCAATTCCTATAGAAACCAAAATAAATGCAGGAGCCATAAATGTTGAAATCATCGGGCTTCTTACATTTTTATCATCGTAGGTGTAAGAAGGGGCAAACTGACTTTTAAAGTTGGCTAATATAGCATAGTTCACATTTTTTACCGGAGTGGCATACCCAAAGGTTGTTAATAAATCCATCTTATCTTCATTTTTTCTTAACTCCTGTCCCTGATTTTGAATCATACCATACGCCAAATCGAGGTTGTTATTCCATACAATTTTGTTTTTAGCATAGTTGGCATTTACATTGCCCAATGTAGTAACCGAAATTGCATTTATACCACCCGCAGCCCAGTTTGTAAAACTCATATGATTGAAATTAATGGCTGAAAAACCACCTTTTTTCCAAGCTATAAATGGCATAAGTTTTTCGATATCACTTTTCAAGGTTTTTATTTTTCCTTCCGCTTCCGATTTTAAGTTTTCAGCATTTTTAAGCTCTGTTTTTAAGGAATCTAATTTTAGGGAATCGGTTTTTGATGTTTGTGCTAAGGTGCTAATGGGAAAAAGTAAGGCCATAATTGTGAGATATTTTTTCATAGAATACTTTGTAAATTTTTTTGTCTACAAACTTAAAATAAAGAGGTGGAAATATTAAAGCTTTAGAAACTTAGCAAGTATCAAAATTGATAAGGCGTAAACGTAAAAAGATGAACTATTTGGTAAAAGCGTATAGGAAAAATAAGAATTAATATTTTTGTGCCGTTAAGAATAATAACAACCACTATTTACAATGTTTGTTAAAGCAGGATGCAAATTTCTTTGGCATAAAAAATGGCTAAAATATCTATTGTTATTTTTTCACTACTTTTCGCCACATATTGAAAGTGTATGATCGATATTGAAGAACAATTTAAAGGGAAAGCTAAAATCAATATTGGAAGATTAGAGAATGGCAATGATATTGTCGTTAATCAAACCCTTGTTTCCAGAAATCATTGCACTATTGAAAGATTTGCAGATGGTAATTACAAACTTACCGACCATTCTAAAAATGGCACCTTAGTAAACGGGATAAATATCCATGATAAAAGTATAACTCTAAACGGAACCGAAAAAATCATTATCGGTTATGAGGTGTTTTATATTTTAAAACCTGTATTAAAAGATATAACCATCCGGGTTGAAAATCTTGAAAAAACCTTTGGGAATAAAAAAATCGGGTTACGGCCGCTAAGCTTCAAAATTAATGAAGGAGAATTTGTTGCCATAATGGGTCCAACGGGTTGTGGAAAATCTACCTTACTCAAGTGCATAAATGGAAGTATGAAGGCCAACGCCGGAATTGTTGAAATACTTGGAATTAATTTATATGGAAATTTCAATTTCATAAAGCATTTAATAGGCTACGTGCCGCAGGACGATATTGTAAATAAAGAACTCACGGTTATTAATTCTTTAACTTTTGCAGCCCGATTGCGTTTGCCAAAAGATTCTTCAAAACAAGCTATTGAAAAACGAATTGAAGAAGTTCTGGAATCTGTTAATCTAAATGATGCCATAATAAAAAAAACAAAAATAGCTCAGTTGTCAGGGGGACAAAGGAAGCGTTTGAGTATAGCTGTTGAATTACTATCAAAACCTAAACTGTTATTTTTAGATGAACCTACTTCACCCTTAGACCCCGAAACAATTGAAGAGTTCCTTCAATGCCTGAAAAACCTTACAGCCAATGGAACTACCATTATGATGGTAACTCACAAGCCCGATGACTTGGCTTTTGCAGATAAGGTGATTTGGATGGCCAATGGCGGTTATATGGTTTATAGCGGTAATACTAAAGATTACCTCCAACATTTCGATATTAATAGAAATACAGAATTATATGCCTTGTTAAAAACCGAAACCAATGGTTTGAAGTGGTATAATAAATGGAATACATCATCTGAATTAACCCAAGTTGTTAAAATAAACACGAAGGATTTAGAGAAAAACGCCACTGATTTTTGGCATCAATACAAAATTTTAGCTGCCCGGTATTTAAGTGTGAAACTAAGTGATAGCAAAGGATTACTTATCCAATTGGTGCAAGCTCCTTTGATTGGTATTTTATTAACCGCCATTTTTTATAACGGGTTAACGGTAGGTTTTTTGTTCATGATGGCCATAAGTGCTATATGGTTTGGCATTGCCAATTCGGCTAAAGAGATAGTGGATGATACCCCAATTTATGTTCGGGAACGGCAATTCAATATCAGTATTGTTCCTTATTTGTTGTCCAAAATTACCGTTTTAAGTTTGATTGGCGGAGTGCAGGTTTTGTTATTATTAATCACCTCCAAACTATTTTTGGGGTTGACCGGTGGGTCAGAAATAAGTGGTTTTATCATTCCATTTATTACGCTAACGCTTATTACGGTTGCTTCTACGGCTATGGGTTTGTTGCTTTCGGCATTGGTCAACACTACCGAAAAAGCCATGACCATTCAGCCCCTTATCCTTATTCCACAAATATTATTGGCCGGCATTATTTATCCGCTAAAGGCCGGCAGTAGCATAGTGGCTTTTATAAGTTATTTTACCTTTTCGCGATGGGGAACACAAGCCATGATGCACGGGCAAATAGTGGAAAGCAATGTAAAGGATACCCCATCAATAGTAGCTGAAACTGCTTTGGCTTTGCCCGATAATTTTTCGGTTTGGAAAAATATAGGAAGTATTTTATTTGATGAGAAACTATTTTTTGGGTGGAGTGTAATGATAGGAATCGGGTTAGTCTTATTTGCCATGACCTATAAAGTGATGCGTAATAAAGATGAAATTGCGTAAAAATAATTATTACATTTAGTATTTGGAAAGGATTATAAACCATCCATTAAATCGGAAAGAATAGTTAATATTATTAAGTAAAAAAAAGGATAACAATATTTTAAATTTGTCGCAATGCTTATAAACGACCGATACACCATTGATGCCCAAACCGATTTTATTGATAGCGGTGGTTTTGGCAGGGTGTATAAGGCGAATGATGAACATACCGGAAAAACAGTTGCCCTCAAACAATTTCTCGTTAACAATACCCATGAACGGGCAAGCCTCAAAGCCGAATTGCTAAGAGCAAAAGCATTGGCACATCCCAATATTGTAAAATACTTGGACTATTTTGAAACTATCGGCCAAGATACAATTGGCCGCGAAATTACCGAACAATGGGCGGTCATGGAATACATAGAAGGAGGCAACCTTACCCGGTTTATAGAAAAAGAAACCATCGAAACCAGAACCAAACTTGCCGAGCAAATTTTTACCGGAATAATAAAAGGCCTGGATTATTTGCATACCCGCCGATGGGACAATGATAAAAACGACTGGATAACCCTGATACACCGCGACCTGAAACCGGCCAATATTTTATTGCAGCACCAAGGCGATAAAATAATACCCAAAATATGCGATTTTGGATTAAGCAAGGAAGTATTGGAAAGCCACAGCGGTGGAGAAACGACAAGTACCGCCGCCAACAGCACCATTGAATATGCAGCCCCCGAATTATTTAATCCCAAGCTGCGAAAAAACGGAGCCCTGCAAACCAACTACGATTACTGGGCTTTGGGTATTATTATTTACCGGTATTTTAAAAACACTTTTCCTTTTGGCAGCAGGGAACAGGGCAATACGCAAGAACAAATAATGACGGCTATTTTGGATAAAGAACCTGACTTGTATTTAATACCAAGAGAATGGGTGGAGTTGGTTGAGAAGTGCTTGATGAAGGATGCGAATAAAAGGGAGATTGGGAAAAAGTTACCTTTGTCACCACCGCCACCACCAACAAGACCAGACCATAAACCCGCTATAAAACCGACTCTAAAACCACTTCCAATTATACCAAAGCGCAATATTGAAAAGATAGTAATCTTTATTAGAAATATTTTGGTGATTGTAATGGTTGCTATGATTTTATTTCTTGTATTTGTTTTGATTTATCGTGAGATTTTTATCGATTCTTTGAAATCAGATATGATTCGAGCCGAAGATACCACTTTGGCTGTTGAATCAACAACTACTATCCCTTATGATACAATGGCACGTGGAAATACATTACCAAAAAAAAACCAAAATGAAGAAGTTGTTGTTGACAATACATTACCTGAAAATACTATAAATAAAGAAAAGGTAGTTCAGAATACAATGCCTGAAAAAATTCCAAATGCAAAAACGTTTACAAGAGAGGAGTTAGTAAAACTCTATAATAATATTGATGAATTTCATGAAGGGTTTGCAAGAGTTAGTAAAAATAATCAGTGGGGTTTCATAAATCAAAAAGGTCAATTAATGTGGGATGGTTTGGAATGGGATAATGCTGGAATATTTTCAGAAGGATTTGCATGCGTAGGTAGGAATAGGAAATATGGTTTTATAAATAATCAGGGTCAATTATTATGGGGTGGTTTAGAGTGGGATTATGTTTCCGATTTTTCACAGGGATTTGGGGGGGGTAGAAAGG
>CAYHCM010000006.1:35824-61591 GCA_964355045.1 uncultured Chitinophaga sp.
ATAATGGTAAGAATTATATTTGGTACAAAATTGATAAATATGGTAATGTTTACCCTTGGGGGGGGTAGAAAGGATAATGGTAAGAATTATATTTGGTACAAAATTGATAAATATGGTAATGTTTACCCAAAATAATATCTAATTTTATCGTTTAGGTTCTACGCTTTTGTGTGCTTATCTTTGTTTTATGAATAAAAAATCAATAGTAAATGAACTTAATTTAATCGCTGAAAATGAAATATGTATTTTAGGTAGCCAAAGAATTATTGCTTCACAATTCGACCATCACGGATTCAATATTTCAAATATTGAAGATGAGGTTTCAAATAAAACATTCCAAGTCGATTCATTGTATGATGTAGCTGAAATACTAAGCCTGTTTTACGATAATGGGAAATCAACAGAACAAGTCTTTTCAGAATTAAATGAAAATAAGTCTTTAAAATTGAAAAAAGGGGAACCCATATTTTTGCATTATTTGAAACAACTTTAAGTTAAAAGTATAGGATAAAAGAAAACAAGTTTAAAAGCGTTTGTTTTTAATTTTAGAATTTACTAACAGAAAAAGGGAAATCAGTTACACCAACCATTTCAGGATTTTGATTTTCATTTTTTTCTCTTTTGGCTAATTCGGAGACTCTCATATTTGTTAAAAACATCAATTCATTCAGCTTTAAAATTCTTAAATGATTTTGACTGCTTAAATACCATTCAAAGGCTAATTGAAGGATAGAATTTGAAAAATAAAAATTATGGGCTTCTTCACCTTTACTACAAGCAAAACATATTGAAATTCCTGGCTTTGAATTTTCTATTTGTTTATTGTATAATTCTTTCGCGGTAGACCTATCAATTGGATTGCGAACCATACCACCGTCTCTGAATAAAGGCTTTTTATCAGTTAAATCAACTGTTGGGATATTTGAAACTAAAGACCTGCAACTTTCAACAATTATTATTTGTTTTTGAATATCTAAATTTAATTGCCCCGCTTTAATGTTTGCGGTTTTATTAAGCTTAAACAGTTGATTATCATCTTTAGTTGCTCCATGTCCAATTAATACAATAATTCCGAAATCAGCTTTTTCTCGAAGAATTATGTCTTTTAGATTTTCAACGCTTGTTGATTTTAAGCATAAAATTTCGTTGCTTTCAAATGAGCCACCAGCGTTACTTTCAAAAAATGCCTTGTAACTTTTTAAATAATTGTTCATGCCGTTCTCTTCATCAGCATTATTAAAATGTCCAATTATAAGTAGTATTATTCTATTCATTTTTGATGAAATATTGTTCTGTTTATTTCCTGCCTTACGTTGGTTTAAATGAAACAATCATTAGTTATTAACTTCATGGATGGACTAAATTTTTCAATTTTAGAGTCTACCGCACTTTCGATTCTTTCAAATATTGTTTTAAACAAGACATCCTATCGGCTGAATAAGGATGGCTATTGGCCAATTGTAGCCACGCATTTTTCTTCTCGTTTTTGGCAAGCTTTTCAAAAAAATCCAATAATTTTTCCGGATCATATCCCGCCCGGTAAGCTAAATATACTCCGGCATAATCAGATACCAACTCATCTCGTTGTCCAAAGGATGCCGTAAAAAATTTATGTAAATTAACTGCAATATTGCTTAGTTGTTCATCTGAGGTTATATACTTTTTAGAAAATATAAATTGCTTAACTGTTTTGGTGCAATGCCTGTTTTCATTATGGCCTATTTCATGCCCAATTATTCCCGCCAGCTCATCATCAGAACTCACGGTTTCCAATAGTTTTTTGGTGATATAAATATTTCCACCGGGAATAGTAAAGGCATTAACCATGGCTGAATCCTTCAGATTAATAACAAGAAAAAGTTTATACGTGATATCCTTTCTTGCACTGTAAACGATCAGTTTATTAAAAATGGAGTCCACCCTTTTCGGAACCGCTAACAGGCTATATTCTTTCAGTATTTCCTTATGAAACAGTTCACCAACTTCACGTTCATCTTCAGCCGTGGGTTCGCTAACGGTGTTATTTAAAAAATCGCTTTCCATTTGGTTCATCAGCGCCAATGTGCCGCCCTGTATGGTTTTAATACACGAATCATTTAGTTCGGTAATGATGGTTTTTTGAGGAAAATTGTAAACCGGCTTTGTTATGGGGATTGCCCCCAAACAACTTATTAAACAGAAACTGAGTAGGGTTTCCTTTCTTATAAATTGGATCATGACATAGTGAAAGAATGTTCTACGAAAGTAGTATTTACCGACTGAAAACAATGCCCAATAAAAAAATAGTTTGCACAATTGTACGGTAATTATAATTATTTACCGTTATTTTGTGCAAAAAAAAGACATGGATCAAAATCTGATTATTGTTTTTGAAAACAACCACGGGTATTTGCAAACTAAACATTTGCAAAACCGGAACCTTAAATATTTGCTTAAAAATATGGTGGATAACGGTGAGGTTACAATGGTAAAAAGAGGGCTTTACCGCCACAATGCTATGGTGCAGGGCATGGAATGGGAAGAAGCCTGTCATATAATACCACAGGGGGTGCTTTGCCTTTTTTCGGCCTGGTCTTATTATAAACTTACCACACAAATACCTTCCCAATATCATTTGGCCATACCCAATAAAACGAAAGTAACCCTACCCCCCTATCCTCCTATAAAACTGTATTACTGGGATAATAAGGCTTATAGTTTGGGCAAAACAGAAATTAGCAATCAGGATGGAAAAATTAATATATACAGTATCGAAAAATCGGTTTGTGATGCCATAAGGTTCAGAAATAAAGTAGGAATAGACATTACCACCGAGGTACTCAAAAATTATTTAAAACATACCAACCGCAATTTGGATGTATTGCTAAAGCTGGCCAAAAGCCTCAGGGTAGAAAACGTATTGAACGATTATCTAAAGTTAATGCTGTAATTATGAAAAATAAGGCAGCATCCATTAGGGCAAGGCTTACCAATATTGCAAGGGCCGAAAATTTAGCTTTTCAGCTTATCATTATTCGCTATCTGCACGAAAGATTGCTTTACCGTCTTTCCGTTTCGGGTTTCATTGATAATTTTATATTAAAGGGAGGGGCTTTGCTCTATACCTTTGATGGCGCTAAATCAAGACCTACTATAGACATTGACTTATTGGGCAAAGAAATTGAAAACGATACAGAAGTTATTAAAACGTGTTTTATAGAAATTTGCAACTCCCCAATCGGGGAAGATTGTGTTTGGTTTAACGCGGATACAATTACAGCGGAGGTTATTACAGAAAATCAACAATACAATGGTATACGGCTTTTTGTTGAAGCCGGTTTTGATACCGTGCGGCAAAAACTACAGATTGATATAGGTTTTGGCGATGTGGTAACACCAGTTCCGCTCAAAATAGAATACCCTGTTCTTTTAGCCGAAATGCCAATTCCACAAATCAAAGCCTATTCGTCCGAAACCGTAATTGCTGAAAAATTCCAGGCTATGATTGAACTTTCTACAGCCAATAGCCGTATGAAAGATTTCTATGATGTTTATAAAATACTAAAACAAGGATCGTATAATTTCACCAATTTGCATGATGCAATATTTGCAACCTTTAAAAACAGGAACACCGCCTATATCGAAAATCATGCTTTGTTTACAGAAGATTTTGCAAAAAACAGCAGTCGAAAGCAATTATGGCAATCATTTTTAGTCAGGGCAAATTTGGATAAAACCATTTTGTTTGAAGAGGTCGTTAGCACGATTATAGAAACTTTGAAACCTGCATGGGAAAAAATTAAAAACCAGTCCTAATACTTTTGCTAATATAACTTTGAAAAAATATTAACCTCATTTGAAATACATCTTTTCTCATACCAACCAAGGTAAACGGCAATCTAATCAGGATGCAATTTTTCCTTTGGATACCCAGGCATCAAAAATATTTATAGTATGTGATGGAGTTGGTGGCAGCTATAAAGGGGAAATTGCTTCTCAAACAATTGCCAATAGGATGGGCTTGCATTTGAACCAAATAGAAAATATTACTCAGGAAGATATTTCAAATTCATTAGTTCAAGCAGAGGAAGAATTAAAAAACATTATCCTTTCACAAAATATACAAGGAACAAAAACTACCCTTGCTTTAGTGGCATTTAATAATAACAAAGCCATTATTGCCCATTGCGGCGATAGCGAAGTTTATATAATTAGAAAAGGAACTGTTTTTTTTAAAACCCAAAGCCATACCTACGTTCAGTTTTTGCTTGCCAGGGACATGATAAGCAAAGAAGAAAGTGAAACCCATCCGCAAAAGCATGCCATTACCCGTTTTATTGATGGGATAAATCCTGCACTATTGGATTTTTCAGAAGTGGAGATAATGGAAAACGATTTATTTATTCTATGCTCCGATGGTGTAAGCGGTGTGGCGGATATATCTTCTCTATGTAACGAAAACAGGAATGTTAAAGATTTGTATAAAGCTATTTTAAAAGATTGCGAACAGAAATCAAGAGATAATTATAGTATGATTGTGATTGGAATCTGATTTTTTGACACTTTTCCAAAGTT
This sequence comes from uncultured Chitinophaga sp., assembly GCA_964355045.1. Taxonomy (GTDB): domain Bacteria; phylum Bacteroidota; class Bacteroidia; order NS11-12g; family UBA9320; genus JABWCE01. Next base: position 40,379 of record CAYHCM010000006.1, read on the forward strand.
TTGGCTCATTGGAAAATTATGTCAACAAAATTACTCCTAAAACCTCATCAGCACCTGATTTTTCTCCACCTTATCGCCTGCATTAATTGAAATTTCTGAAACAATTCCATCACCCAATGCTTTAATATTATTTTCCATTTTCATGGCTTCCAATACTATCAAGCTATCTCCTTTTTTAACTTCGTCACCAGTGTTTACCATTATTTTTAAAACCATGCCCGGCATGGGCGCTTTCAGTTCGTTCATGGCATTACCGGCAAGTTTGTCCATACCCATTTTGGTCAACAAATCTTCCAAATCATTTTTAATCCGGGTTGTGGTTTTCTTATTATTTATTTTTAAAGTTAACGAATGGGCATCCTCTTCCAATACATTTATTTTATACGATTTGCCCTGATATAAGGCGTGATAGCTTCCATCTGTGTTGGTTACAATATCAAAATCGGATGGCTTATCATCTATTAAAAACAGACCATCTTTTAATTTTACTTCTATTTCGGGGCTGTTGTTTACCGATACTTTATACATATTTATTATTCTAAAGATTTAAAATATTCTTTGACTTTTTCCTTGTAGTAAGGGTTTAAATTAGGAGAAACAGAGCGAAGTAACTCCTGTCCTTTTTGCTGTTGTTTAAGATATTCTTGCAATGATGGTGGAATTTCGCGTCGTACTTCTTTACCTTCATTTGATTTGCGTTCTTCATACTGTTCCTGTTCTTTCTCGGCCCGCTCGTGGTCGAGCATTCGGGTTAATATTTCCCGTTGTCGCCTAAGGGTTTCTTCGGTTATTTTTTTATTTACAATATCCTTTTCCTGCTCATCCATCAGTTCCTGGGTTTTTTGCAAATCACCTAATTTTTTTCCGTTTCCTTCCTTTTCAAGTTCCTTCTGGAGGTCGCGCAATTTCTTTCGCAAAGCTGCTTGTTCGGCAGCCATTTGAGCTAATTGTTTGCTATTTGGCCGTTTTCCATCTTTCATCATCCCTTCCATTTCTTTACCCATTTTTTCCTGCATTTCTTTCATTTCTTTCATGCTCGGTTTTTTGCCTTTACCCGGTTTTGGGTTTTTGCAATTGGGATTTGGTTTGGCATTTTTCATATCCTCCTGCATCTGTTTCAACACATCACTTAGCATTAAAGCCAAATTATTCAGACTTGTCATAATGTATTGCTCATTGTTTACCAAACTCGGTATATTTCTAAAGCCAAGGTTTTCCAAGGCCTTGTCCATATTATTATTTACCAATCCTATTTCTTTATTAATAAACGATTGGATTTGAATAACCCGTTTGCTCAAGGCAAATAAGGAATCTTCAATAATTTTGGTATCATCCCTTAGTTTCTTTTGTTGTTGGGCCAGCTCCACAAACTTTGGATTATAGCCGCCTACAGCCTTAAATTCTTTCATCAATTTTTCCTGATCTTTTGAAACTGTTACCAAATTTTCAAGAATTTGTCGCAAGGTATTATAGTCTTCTTCCTGTTTTTCAGCCGACATTTCACCCATTTCTGCTTCCATTTTTTCACTCATTTCCTTCATTTCCTCGGCGGCTTTTTTCTGGTGAGGAGCAGCTTTTTTATTTTGCTTTTTCTGGATATTTTCTTTGCTTTCCTTCTGTTCCTTATCTATTGATTCCTGCTTATCTTTTGTATCCTGAAGTTCGTTGGGTTGTTCAAGCTTCTCATTTTTCTCTTTTATTTCATTCAGGTCTTTTTTTATGTCTTCAAATTTTTTGTTCAGTTCGTCCTGTTTCTTTTCTAATTCTTCAGGGCTTGCTTTGTCATTTTTGGTATCTTCCGATAATTTTTCCTGCTCTTTTGATAATTCATCCAATTTATCAATGGTCTCTTTCATTTTTTTCTCCAATTCCAATTGTTTAAATAATTCCAAAGCCCGTTCTATCTTCTTTTTAAGTTCCTTATCGTTAAACTTAAACTTATCCATCTGCTCCTGCAATTCATCTTTTTGATTGTTTTGCAAAAGCTCTTTCATTTTTTCCAAAAGCTTTTTCATATCCTCATCCATCAATTCTTCGAACAACTTTTCTAATTGAGCCTGCTTGTCCAATATATCCTGATCTATCTCCTTATACTCCGATTCTTTATTATTTTTATCTTTATTTTTTTCCATCAATTCCTTCATTTTTTCCTGAAGGTCTTTATGTTTTTCCAATAAATCCTGAATTTGTTTTTTCTCCTCCCAATTGAGAGATTTCTTTTCGGTAAGTTTTTGTTCCAACTTTTTTATTTCATCCTCCAATGCCTTGGTATCCTTGATGGCTTCGGCCATTTCGCTTTTAATGGTTTCATTGCTTTTTTCCGATTGTTTCTCAATTTGTTCTAAAGTTGGGGCCGCAAAAATCCCATTGCTTGTTCGGGTGGCCTTGCTTCCGTTTACACCGTCATTATCCCAAATTTCAAAATAATATTCTATTTTTTCGCCGGGGGCAATGTCTATTCCGGTAATATCCCACACATAGTAAAAATTCTGGGCGTTTTGAACCGTATTAATTCCAATGATGGCATTTTTCAGTCCTTGTTGTTTTTTAGCAGGGTTTTCGGTTTCAATAAACTTGTAATGAAACATTAATTTATTAAAGCCATAATCATCGGTTATATCGCCAACAAAATAGAGAAGTTTGGAATTACTGCTATCCCGTCTTTCCCTAAAGGCAATCTGTGGATAGGCATCAGGCACCACATTTATTTGGTAAATAATGGAATCTTTGCTTTCAGCTTCTTTGTTGGTAGTTTTAATTTTTATTACCTCACTCGATTTAAAATTTTTGGTAAATGAAAACTGATTTATTCCTTCGCGAATGGCTTGAATGATGCTTCCTGAAAAACTTAATTTTAAATTCTCAACATTTTTGGTATTGAATTTCCATAAAACCTTTGTTCCGGCAGGTATTGTAATATCCCCAATATTTTCAAGCTTCTCATCGGTTCGGCCTGTATAGGATGGATAATCGAGATTGATACTAAAATCTAATAAAACTGGCTTTTGTTTTACGGCTAATTGAAAACCATCCGAACTGAAATTGCCCGATTCAAAGTGAAAGTCCAATGATTTTTGAACATTTTTAAGGGTAAATTTAAAAACAGATTTTCCGTCCTTTTTCATTTTAAAACGGTTTCCCTCAGTTACCAGATATACTTCATCGGGCATCACTTTGCCCCTGATACCAAGGTCTAATTCAAAATCTTCATTTTGTCCTGTTTCTAAAATTTTATTATTTAATACAAACTCAAAAGGTGCCGGAATGGCAAAATGTTTGTCGTGCTGAATTAGCCGGGTTGTAGTTTCTTTAAATCCCGGAGCTATTATCATTATCAAAATCAAAACGGCCATTGGCCCCACGGCATATTTTAAGTAACGCTTGTTTCCTTTAAAATCAATAGCTGTAGAAAACCGGATGGGTCGTAATTCCGACGTTTTTTGATCAATGGACGCTGCTAAAAAAAGGTTATCAAATTCGTTTTGATATTGACGGCTGAGTTGAAGCGTGTTTAATAATTTGTCTTTTATTGTGCTAAAATGTTTCCCAATAATTTCGGAGGCGGTTTCATAATCCAAACGGTTACCTATTTTATATAATTTAAAAAGGGGAATAAGAATAAACCGGTAAAGTATGACTCCAGTAAATAGTATAAAACTATAAAATAAAATGGTGCGAAAGGTGGTATTGAACCGCCCAAAATACTCGAGCAATGAAACGAGAAGAAAAAAGGAAAGCACCGCACCTGTAAAAAATATAGCACCTTGCAATAATCTGTTTTTATAATATTTTCTGATAAATTCATCCAGCTTTGTCAGCAATTCGCTGTTGTGCAGATTTATTGTATCAGTATGTTGGTGTTGCGTGGTCATTGTTCAATTAGTATCTTAGTTTGTTTTTTAGTAAACGAAGTTTTTAGCCTTTTATTTTTTATCAATTTCCCTGTATTTTCTGATAGGCAGTAAGTGCTACCTGATAATCAACCAATTTTCCATTAATTCTGCCAACCAGAAATGCATTGACAAAGCCCATTTTCTTTATATCATTTTCAAACATCATAGCCTTTTGAAATGAACGAAACCTGCCCAAAATTAATTTGGAGTTTTTACCAACTTTATCCTGCCTCAAAGCTTCCAATTCGTTCATATACGCATCAATATTAAAATCATAAAAGTTTCCTATTTGCACCTCAAAAAATATACCATCCAGATTGTCACTGTTTTCGGCTAATATATCGTTGTCCTTTCGCAGTTGTAAAATCTTTTTTTGCAAGGTATCGTTTGTTTCCTTATAGGCCTGATTTTCCTGAATCAAATTTTCTGCAATAGTTACCTTTTCTTTTAATCCGGCCATTTTGTTAGTCATAGTTTCAACTTTAACAAACAGGTAAAACGAAACTACAAAAAAGAAGATGCACAAAGCTCCCAAACTCCACAAACCACCTTTTATTTTCTTTGATTTTTTGGATTGCTGACTGTTTAAATAAGCCGATTCTGGTTTCCCTTCTATTTCTCCGTCTATTACAAACTTACCCGTTTCCAAAGTTCTGATTATTGCTTAAAAGTGCAATGATGCAAATTTCAAGAATAAAATTACATTTCAGGTATAATATTTGTTTTATTTTCGTAGTTTAAATTATAGAATTATGCAATTACTTAAGAAAATTACATTTGGAGTATTTATTTTGTTCTTTTTGGGGAGTTTCTCTTTGTTAAAAACCACTGCAGCCGAAGAACTAAAATGGTATGATTGGAACGAAGGAATAGACAAAGCCCGCCGGGAAGGCAAAATAGCATTAATTGATACATACACCGACTGGTGCCACTGGTGCAAGGTGATGGACAGAAACACTTATACCAACGAAGCCGTGATAGCTTTGATAAATAAGGAGTTTGTGCCCATAAAATTCAATCCCGAATTAGACAAAAAATACATTAATGGTACGGATACCCTAAACGGGCGACAGCTTTTGGGCGCATTAAGCGGAGGCAATAGCAGTGGTTACCCCACAACTTATTTTTACCTTACCAAAAAAAATATCATGTATCAGGAAGCAGGCTATATCGAACCTGTAAAATTTGAAACACTACTTAAAGGTATTATTGCTGAGCATAGTAAATAGGGGGAAATTCTAAAATACTCTTCACTTTTTTTTCGAAGCAAATTTTCAGAAAATTTTAACAAGGGAATTAAAGCATTATCAAATTTCTTTTTGTTGAAAACTTTTGAGGACATTATTTGTCCATAATAAATCAAATACTTATTTTTGGAACAAATAGTATCCTTGATAAATGGGTAAGCATGTATCTACATTTGGCGAACAAGTCAGAACTTTGAGAGAAGAAGCAAAACTTTCATTGAGGGAAGTTGCTGAAAAAATTCGTATTGATTCTTCCCTGCTTGGTAAAATTGAACGGAATGAACGACGGCCAACCAAGGAACAAATTAAACAAGTTGCAAACTATTTTAATCTTAACGAAAAGGATTTACTGAACGAATATTTAAGCGATCAAATAGCATACAAAATTTTGGAGGAAGACGCGGACATTAAGATATTGAAAGTTGCAGAAGACAAAGTGGAATATTTAAGAACTAAACAATGAACATAGACAAAAACCTTAAAGATAATAAAACCGAATTGCTTGCTTATTTTAGAGATAGAGCAAGTGAATTTCTTACGGTTATCAAAGAGAAGTTTGCCGAAAGCCAATCCGATAAAAGGGCAAGAGCAATTAATGAATCTTTGAATGAAACAAAGTCCAAATTAATTACCACAGTTCTGCAACAAGCAGAAAATGAAAAGTGGTCACAACAGGAAAAATTGGAATGTTTGCTGATGATTACCTATTGCAATATTGTTGTGATGGTTGAAAGTAGAAATTCTGTAAGACCTTATGAATATATGGATTTTTCAAGACGGGTTGGAGAACTTTGGGATCCATTTTGCAAACTATGTTTTTATTATCCGGTAAATGATGTTTCGCTTTTTGTTCCACCGCTTTTTTCCGAAGTAAAGAAAAAACTGACTGATGAAATTGTTGATTACATCAACAATTTGAAAATTATTGCCGAACAAAAAGACGAACTAAAAAAATACTATGAAAAAGTTTGGAGTTTAGTTACAGCCGGAGAAGTACAATTAGAACTTGATTTACATTTTGTTTCAAAAGGACAGAAGTATGTTGTTGATTTCAAAAGTGGCTTTGGATCAAACGAAAAGGGAAATACAAATCGGTTACTTCTTGTAGCGAGTATTTATAAAAACCTTCCTGAAAATTATAAATGCTTGTTGTTTGTAAGAACAGAAGAAAACAACAGCTATTTCAACACCCTCAAAAATTCAGGTATTTGGGAAGCATATTCTGGTAATGATGCATATTTAAAAATCAAAGAATATTCCAGCTACGATTTGAAAAACTGGATTACTAAGAATATAGATTGGGCAAACGATTTTAAACCCGAAACGATTGCCCATTTTGATGAACTAAATCTTTTACAATATCTATTATGGTAATTATTCAGGAAGCAAGAAAATATCAGGCGTTTTATACCAAGTCAACTCCAATAGTAGATTACATGGTAAGCAAGTTGTCATTGAAAAATGACGACAAAATATTTGAACCTTGCGGTGGTGATGGAGTTTTTATTGAAGCAATTTTAGATTCGAATGAATTCGCAAACATTGATGTTTGTGAATTGAATGAAACGGCAGTTAATATTTTGCAAAACAAGTTTGCAAAATACTCTACCGTTCATATTCGCCAATGTGATACATTACTTGACAGCGATTTAAGTTTTAATTCAAACTTTGGCGGAATTTACGATAAGATAATTGCCAATCCACCCTACGGTGCGTGGCAGGATTTCGACAAAAGAGATAAGCTGAAAAAACTTTTCCCTAATCTTTACGCCAAAGAAACTTACGCTTTATTTCTTTTCAGGTGCATTGAACTTTTAAAAGACGGAGGAATTTTGTCTTTCATAATTCCCGATACATTCCTCAATTTGCATATGCACAAAGCAATCAGGAATCATATTTTGACTAAAACAAAAATTCTTGAATTAGCATTATTTCCTTCATCATTTTTTCCCGGAGTAAACTTTGGTTACGCCAATCTTTCAATAATTACACTTCAAAAATCAGGTAACAAAAGAGACAACTTGAATAATCAATTCAGAGTTGTAAATGGTTTTAAAAATGTTGAACAACTTGAAGATACAGCTAACAAACTACTTAAATCATTTTCATTTTTGCAAAGTGAAATTCTTTCAAATGCTGACCATGCTTTTTTTATTGCCGACAATTCTAAAGTTGCAAAGTCAATCAATAATACTCAACTAAACGTTGGCGACATTGCAAGTTGTGTTACGGGTTTTTATTCGGGTAACGATAAAACATTTTTGAAAGTAAATAGCCCTGACCTAAAGAACGGAAAGAGTTATGATTTGGTTAATCTCAAATCAATAAATCGAAATTATCAAAACATCCCCAACATTCTTGGAGGCATCGAAGGAGAAAAATATTTTTTGCCAATTGTGAAAGGTGGTAACACAAAATATTTAAAGCCCGAAGGTTGGTTTATGAATTGGAGCATAGAAGCCGTAAATCATTACAAGACCGACAAGAAAGCAAGGTTTCAAAATCCTCAATTCTATTTCAGGTTTGGAATTGGCGTTCCTATGATAAGCAGCAGTAGTATTAGCGCTTCGCTAATTGAAAACAAATTGTTTGACCAATCCATTGTCGGAATTTTTCCTAAAGATGAATCTTTGACTTATTATTTGTTAGCTTTTTTCAATTCGCCAACTTGTAATACAATTATCAGAACCATCAATCCATCAGCTAACAACCCTGCAAACTATATCAAGAAAATTCCTTTCATAATGCCTGATGATGAAACTTTGACAATAATTACAAGCGCCGTTAAAGAAATAATTAAAACCATTAAATCAAAGGGGAAGTTTGATGAAGAAATTGAAACTGAAATCAATGCTTTGATTTCAAATTTGTATGGCTTCTAATCTATAGCTGTCTTTACTTATCAATAAGATATGAATGAACCCCTCTCAAATCAAATCCAACTTTTCAAATCTGTTTTCAAAGTCAGAGAAGATGTGTTTGCTATTCGGTGGGAGAAGGGAAACAAAAACGGTTACATGCTAGCATACTTTTATGACCCATACATGTATCGGGCACATAAAATGAAAGGCGGAACTTTTCAGAATTATAATGACAAAACATTTTTAAAACTTACGGATGAAGAAATTGCCAAGCATTTAAACGGAGAGCAACTGGTAGGAGTTTATCCGTTGTTGCTAGACAATACTTCAAATTTTATAGTAGCCGATTTTGACAAAGCAAATTGGATTGATGATGCGAGAAAATTTCTGAAAGCATGTAATGAAAAAAATATTCCTGCATACTTGGAACGTTCCCGTTCAGGCAACGGTGGACATGTCTGGATATTTTTTGAACAACCCTACCCTTCTATCAGAAGCAGAAAAATTTTCATCTCGATACTTGAAATGTCAGGAGCATTTTCGCTATTTGATAAGAGTTCAAGCTTTGACCGCCTGTTTCCAAATCAGGATTTTCTTTCCGGAAAAGGTTTAGGGAATTTAATTGCACTGCCGTTATTCAAAAAAACTTTGGAACAAGGGAATAGTTGTTTCATTGATTCCGAAACCATGCAGCCAATACAAGACCAGTTTGAGTTTCTGAAAAACATAAAGAGAGTTTCCGTTTCAGAATTAGAAATTTTTTATCAATCGGTTTCTACATTCACCGTTTCAACTTTAACAAAAACAACCAATGGAAAGCTAGTAATTGCATTAAGCAATGAAGCAACAATAAGCCGTAATGGAATGACAACTCCATTAATAAATTTTCTAAAAGAGGAATTAAATTTTGCAAGCACAGAGTTTATCATCAAAAAGAAAATAGGCAAGAATACTTTCGGGACTAACCGCTATTTTAAATTTGTAGGAGAAACTGAAAACGAAGTTATCGTTCCAAGAGGTTTCGTTGGAAAATTAATTCGCTTTTGCAGGGAAAATAATATTGAACATGATTTTATTGATGAAAGAAAGAAGTTGAAAGAAATTCTTTTTACCTTCAATGCTAAACTAAGAGAGCATCAGCAAATTACAATTGACACCATAAAAAGAAAGGATTTGGGAGTGATTGTAGCTCCACCAGGTTCAGGTAAAACAATTGTCGCATTAAAAATTATTTCGGAGAAAAATCAACCTGCTTTAATTATTGTTCACAGGAAACAATTGGTTGAGCAATGGACAGAAAGAATTGAAACCTTTCTTGGAATTCCGAAAAATGAAATCGGGAAAATCGGACAAGGGAAAAGTAAAGTTGGAAAGAAAATCACAATTGCTACTATTCAAAGTTTATCAAAGGAACTTGATAAACCAGAAGCAGAGAATATAAGAACTGCTTTCGGAACTATTATTATTGATGAATGTCACCACATTCCTGCCGAGACATTTAGAAACACAATTGCGAAGCTTCAAACATTTTACCTCTATGGATTAACCGCCACACCATTCAGAAAATACAATGACGGCAAATTAATTTTCATTCATTTAGGTGAAGTAATTGCTGAAATAAAGTCTAGTGAAATAAGCAAATCACCGCAAGCAAGAATTATTATCCGAAATACAGAACTTGATGTTCCTTTTAATTCCAAGACTGACAAGCTTGAAACGCTTTCAAAAATTCTTGTACATGACTCAGCAAGAAATAAATTCATACTTGAGGATGCAATGATTGAACTGAAAGCAGGAAAAAGGGTCGTGATAATTACAGAAAGAAAGGAACACATTGATTCTCTTTACCAGTATCTGAAACAATCTTATGAAACAATAACATTGAGTGGCGAAGATTCCGAAAGCAACCGCGTTTCTAAATGGAAAATTCTTAAAGATGGAAATTACCAAGTTCTAATTACAACAGGGCAATTCTTTGGTGAAGGGACTGACTTACAAAATGCAAATTGCCTGTTTCTTGTCTATCCATTTTCATTTGAAGGGAAACTAATTCAATATATCGGAAGGATTCAGCGTTCCGAAGTTACACCAACAATTTATGACTACCGTGATATTAAAATTGACTATTTGAATAAATTGTTTCTAAAACGAAATACTTATTACCGAAGAATTGATAAACAAGCAACACTATTTGATGAGCCAACAGAAGAAATTGTAGATACAAAAACCATCACCGCTATTGAGAGGGAAATAAAAATTCCGATTGAACAACTTCAATTCCGATATGGAACTGTTGCTTTCAAACACTTCGTTACTGAATTAAAAACAGAACTTGAATTTGAACTTGAAAATCTTGAGGTAAGACCTGAGTTTGAGGTTTTGAAACCATACTTCTCCAAAACACTAAAATCAAAGAATGTAAAGATTGATATTCATGCAGAGTTTGAAAACGACAATCTGATTTCACAGTTAGCAACATCAAATGATATTGAGAAAATTAATCGTGAAGTAATTGAAGGCGTTAAGTTCACTTTCATTTCAAAAAATATTTTAGGAAAACAATTTGTTCAAAACGAAAACCTTTTGGACATCAATCAAATTCAGGAGGAGAATAAAAACCCACTTTACAGTTCAGGGGAAGAACTGTTAGAAGATATTCTTAAGAAAGAAAACTTCAAACATTATAAACAATTGCGTTTCTTATCACAACAACACGACAGAAGCACTCTTAAAATTCGTTTTGTTCTAAGTCCTTTCTCTTTTGTTTTTCTATTGACAGGGAAAGAACAGTTTCATATTGTATTAGAAACTCTGGACACTGAAGAAGCAACTTACATATGGCATTTCCCAAATGACAAAACAACACTTAAAATGAAATTGAAAGAAATAGAACAACATCTTAGCATCATAAAAAACAAAGGCAGACAGGTCTTTCTTGAAACCCAATCAGCAAATTTTACTCGTATTTTGCATGACTATTCAGATAACAACAAAGGATTTATTATTTGGAAAGATTTGCTTTTAGAACAAATAGCATGATTAATCAAAATCCGATTTGCACAATGTCTATATTCCCCAATTACTTTTGCAGCCCCATTCCATATCTCTTTTATCCCATATCTCAAAATTTCATTAAATGTCCATAGGAAAACTATACGGTAAAATTATACCAAACGCTACCATTGAAAGTGCCGGTTCGGAAGGGCTAAGTTTAACCCGTGTTGACGGGCAGGTTATTTTTGTAAAGTACGGTGTGCCGGGCGATGTGGCCGATATCCGACTTTTTGCCAAAAAGAAAAAAGTACTGTTTGCTGAAATTGATAAAATTATTAAACCAAGCGAAAACAGGGTGGAACCTTTTTGCTCGCATTTCAGAGTTTGTGGTGGTTGCAAATGGCAACAGATGGATTATGAAACCCAATTGTTTTGGAAAAATAAACAGGTTGAAGATGCCTTTGAAAGGATTGGAAAAGTGGAGTGCAAGGAATGGTTACCTATAGTTGGCGCACCTGATCAAAGGCAATATCGCAATAAATTGGAATATGCGTTTAGCAATAAACGGTGGTTATTACAGAATGAAGAAGTAGAACCGGGAAGTCAGTTAAACGCCGCCGGATTTCATATTGCCGGGCGATTCGATAAAATTTTGGATATTGATACCTGCCATTTGCAGGATGATTTAGGGAATAAAATTCGGATTTTTATTAAAGAATATGGGTTAAAAAATAGTCTTGGTTTTTATGATATAAAAGAACAAACCGGGTATTTGCGAAATGTAATTCTCAGAAACACTACCCTAGGCCAATGGATGGTAGTGATGATAGTGGGTGAGGAAAACGAAGAAACAACAAACGGATTAATGCAGGCTATTGGTGATAATTTTCCGGAAATAACGTCTTTGGTTTATGGGGTAAATACAAAAGTGAACGACACTATTTATGATGTGGACTTGGTAACTTATAAAGGAAAGGATTATATTGAAGAAAAGCTGGAAGACATTACCTATCGCATCCGACCCAAATCTTTTTTCCAAACCAATTCGGCTCAGGCTTTAAACCTCTGTAAAATTACCCGCGATTTTGCAGGACTTACAGGCAATGAATTGGTGTATGATTTATATTGCGGCACGGGAAGTATTTCTCTTTTTATTGCTAAAAACGCTGCCAAAGTTTTTGGAATAGAAAGTGTTCCTCAAGCCATAGAAGATGCCAATGAGAATGCGAAAAACAACGGAATTACCAATGTAGAATTTATGGTTGGCGATATGCGGTTCATTTTTAATGAAGAGTTTATTAATAAAAACGGAAAGCCTGATGTGGTAATAACTGACCCGCCACGTGTTGGAATGCATCAGGATGTCGTAGCCCAATTATTAAAACTATGTCCCGAAAAAATTGTGTATGTAAGCTGCAATCCTGCTACACAAGCCAGGGATTTGAGTTTGCTTTCAGAGAAATATGAAATTTTAAAAACCTGCCCCGTTGATATGTTTCCACATACCCATCATGTGGAGAATGTGACTTTGTTAATGAAAAAATAAAGGAAAATTCTAAATTTCAAGTTCCAAATTCAAAATTCAAAATATAGGTAGGGGTTCAAAATTTTGAACCCCTACTTTAAATTCTATAAAAATACTAACCACTAAAGTCGGGTCAATTTCAAATTTCAAATTTCATTACCTCTCTTTGTTTTTTTTACATGGCCAATTCAACCCCCGTATCCCAAAAAAACGACTTAAAATCTTTTATTTGGTCGTTTTCAATTATCAATCCTTCGGCCTCAAGTAATTTTTGCATCATATCTATATGGCTGAAATGGGCTTTACCGGTCAGTAATCCATTACGGTTTACAACCCTATGTGCCGGAATATTATCTTTTGAACTATGTGCTGCATTCATGGCCCAGCCTACCATACGGCTCGATTTTGCTGAGCCTAAATAGTTTGCAATCGCTCCATAACTGGTCACCCGGCCATGCGGTATCAGCTTCACAACCTCAAATACTAAATCAAAAAAACCGGCGTTATTTTCTTTTGGCATATTTTTTGAACAAAAACTTAAAATTCCTACAAAATTATATCATATCAATTTATTTACATTTGCAAATTAAGATTATGACAAAACGAATTACATTACTGACTATTGTATTATTATTTATAACCAATGCCTTTGCGCAGGGTTATAAAATTACGGTAAAAATTAAAGGGGCTAAATCCAATGAGATGTATCTGCTGGCAAGTTATTATGCCGACAAAAATCAAAAAATGGATTCAGGACGTTCTGATAAAAACGGAACGGTGGTATTTACAGGCAAAAATAAATTGCCCAATGGCATTTATCTTTTTGTAACCCCAGGTATGAGCCTTGCTTTTGAAATGGTGATATCGCAGCAAGAGCAAGAGTTTACTATGGAAACAGATACCATGTACGATCCTGCAAAGTTCATTATTAAAAATTCAATGGAAAATGCTGCATTTTTTGAATTTAACATTTTTGCAGGTAAAAAATCAATGGAATATGAAGGCCTTAAAAGCAGGTTAACTATCGCACAAACCAGAGAAGATACAGTAAATATTCAAACACAGTTTCAGGCATTAGATAGTTCAATTCAGGCCAAGCGACAGGAAATTGCCAGCAGAAATCCTGCTTTATTTATTGCTAAGGTTTTCAAAAGTTTTAAAGATTTGGATAAACCAATTCCTCTTCGAAACCCCGACGGTTCATTAGTTGACTCAAATTATCTCTATTCATATTATAAAGACCACTATTGGGATAATATTGATTTAAGTGAAGATGGTTTAATCAGAACCCCCGTATATCATACCAAGTTAAAGGTGTTTATGACCCGCACCTTTATGCAAATTCCGGATACCATTATAAAAGAAGCCGATAAATTAATTAAAAAAATAGAAGAAGGCGGTGCCAAAGAATTATTCAAATACACCATTCAATGGATTACGAACCATTACGAAGATTCAAAAATTGTGTGTATGGACAAAGTGTTGCATTATATGGGTACCAATTATTATTGCGTGGGAAAAACTCCATGGGCCGATACGGCTACCGTTAGAAAAATTTGCGAACACGTTGTAAAAATAGGACCGACTTTATGCGAAAATCAGGCTCCGCGAATTACGGGATTATATGATACAACCTATTTTAAACAAATTGACCTTTATTCAATCAATTCTCCTTTTACAGTAGTAGTATTTTGGGATCATCAGTGTGGTCATTGCCAAAAAACAATGCCACGCCTTAATACCCTCTATGATTCATTAAATAAGGTTGGGATAAAATTTGAAGTGTATGCGGTATATACCCAGGACGACTGGGCGGCTTGGAATAAATATGTTAAAGACAATAAATTAAAATATATAAATGTTGGAAATGCCCGAGGCGAAAGCCGTTACCGAAAAGATTATTTTTTTATAGCCACCCCTCAAATTTTTATTTTGGATAGGGATAAAAAAATAAAATTGAAGAATATTGATATTGATGGTTTAGCTCAGGTTTTGGATTTACTAACCAAGGAAGCAAAGGAAAACGAAAAGAAAAAATTGATAGAAGAGCAGAAGAAAAAAAAGAATTAATTAAAAATAGTAATCATAGATTAAAGCCTGCAACCTAAATTCGCAGGCTTTTTTATTTACAAATGAAAATTACAGGACTTATTATTTCTTTCCTTCTGCTTCAGGCAGCCTCGGCTCAATCTAATTTAAAAACCTACCTAAACGATCCGGGAGAAAGACCCCGCGAACATTTGGCCGATATAACCAATATGAAAGTTGAGGTGTCGTTTGATTGCCCTAAAGGATTGGTAAAAGGAAAAGTTACCCATACCTTTACACCGCTTAGAAAAACGATAGATACCTTATTTTTTGACGGACCGGGAATAAAAATTTTATCTGCAACTTTGGATGGTAAAAACTGCCCGTTTAAAACAACACCTGAAGGTGTTACGGTAATATTTTCAACTTTTATTTCTTCCAAACCTTTAGTTGCTGGTAAATCATATAATCTCACATTTGAATATGAAGCAACCCCAAAACGCGGAATTTATTTTATTGGCTGGAATAGCCCGGCTGTTACTGATGCAAAAACCCAAACCCGCCACCAGATATGGACTCAGGGTCAGGGCATTGACAATCGCCACTGGATACCGATGTATGATAATATGAATGATAAATTTACAACCGAAACGGTGGTAACTTTTGACAAAGATTACAATGTACTCTCAAACGGGGCTTTAAAAAATGTGAAGCTAAATAGTAATGGAACTAAAACCTGGCATTATGCTATGGGTAAACCACATGCAGGTTATTTGCTTATGCTGGCCATTGATAAATATGCCATTAAAAAAACCAAGACTAAAACCGGCGTTCCGGTTGCATTTTGGTATTACCCCGAATCGCCTGAAAAACTTGAACCCACAAGCATTTATACCGAAAAAATGATAGAATTTTTGGAACAGGAAACAGGTATTGCTTATCCATGGGAAAGCTATTCGCAGGTAATGGTTCAGGATTTTATGTACGGGGCAATGGAAAACACAACGGCTACTGTGTTTGGTGATTTTTTTAATGTGGACAATCGCGGCTTTTTAGATAGAAATTATATTGGGGTAAATTGCCATGAGCTCACTCATCAATGGTTTGGCGATTTAATAACTGCCCGCGGTGGTGGCGATACCTGGCTGCAGGAAAGCTATGCCACCTATTATGCGAAAATGTTTTATGAAACCATTGAAGGCAAGGATAAAGTAAAATGGATACAACGGCAGGAAGTGAATTCAGCCTTGAGAGCATCCGAAACCGATAACTTTCCCATACGCTATTCAGGGGCAGGAACAGCAAGAGTTTATCAAAAAGGAAGTTCGGTTATTCAAATGCTGCGCTACGTTTTGGGCGATGAAGATTTTAAAAAAGTTATCCATTATTACCTTAGCAAACACCAATATAAAAATGTGGAGACCAACGATCTTTATCAGGCGGTGCAAGATGTTACGGGCCTAAGCTTGGATTGGTTATTTGATGAATGGCTGTATCGCGGTGGTGAACCCCATTATAAAGTGAGTTATTTATCAATACCCAATTCTGTAAATATTACGGTGGAGCAAATTCAAGCTATTAACGAATTGGTAAAAGTTTTTAAAATGCCGGTAAATTTTGCGGTTTATTTTAAGGATGGTTCTATAAGCCGGCAGCAATTTTGGATTGAAAAACAAACCCAAACCGTCAATATTTCAAACCCTTCCAATAAAGAAGTTTCATTTGTTTTGTTTGATGAAAACTCTGAAATAACCAAAAAGGTAACATTTAATAAAACAAATGAAGAATGTTTTGCCCAATTGGCCGGAGCCCAAAACATGATTGACCGATATGATGCCTTGTTAGGGCTAAAAAATGTGAGTGCCGATATAAAACGAGATGCTTTTTGGAAAGCTTTTGATAAAGAAAGTTTTTATGGAATGAAAGCCGAAATTGTTTCTCAATTGGCCAATGATGAAGCCAGTTTTGCCCGATTGAACACACAGTTTGACGAGGTAAACGTGGAGATTACAAAGGCGTTGGTAAATGCCATGTCAAAAATACATGACCCTTTAAAAGTGAATTTTGAAAAACTTTTAGAACATCAATCCTATGAATTGGTGGAGAGAGCTTTAACCCGATTATGTGATGAATTTCCATCTGAGGCCCCTTCCTATTTATCCAAAATTGAAACGAATTATATCACCCCAAAAGTTTATGGTCAAAATAATAATATATTTATAAAATATCTGGAGTTGTCTTTACTTTTCAATCGCCAGGATGTATTCACTTACACCCGCTCATTAATGGCATTAACTACAGATTTATATGAATTCAGAACCAGGGTATCGGCCATGGAAGCACTCAAAAGATTGGGGATTTGCGATAACCAAAATATTTTGGCCATGCTCAATGCCTCGCTTAGTTCCAACGGGCGATTGGCCGGGCCGGCTAAGGGAATTCTTAAATATTTTTATGAACAAACCGTTTATAAAAATCTGATTGAAAAAATCATTCGCGATAGTGGGTTTAGCGAAAAAGATAAAAAGGTTTTTATTGATGGTGGGTTTAATCGTTGAATAACCCAATAACTTAAGGAAGGCTTCGCTCAAAGCGAAGCCTTCCTTTTTAATAAATTAAATCACATAGAAGATTGAAGGTCTGGTAAAAAAAAACCTGATATAAATCTTATCGCCATTGTATCAAAATTGGCGGAGGTTGGAAGCCTATTTTTAAACACAAAATCAAAACATGATAATTTTGCCCTATAGTCATTGAATATCCACAGGTGTATAAAATTATTTTTGGATTTACGGTTTTTAAACAAATGCCATTTTCTCATAATGTATATGACTTAACTTTGCACCACTTAATGAAACACCCTTTTCATCCTGTAATAGGAATCATTGGCGGCGGTCAATTAGGCAAAATGCTTATTGAAAGCGGTATGCCCTGGAATGTTCAATACAACGTTTTAGACCCTGACCCCGAAGCTTCCTGTAAATCGTATGCCAAAACTTTTATTAACGCAGCATTGACAGACGGAGCGGCCATAAGGGAATTAGCCAAAATAAGCGATGTGCTTACTTACGAAATAGAACACGTAAATACGGAGGTATTACTCCAATTAGAAAGCGAAGGAAAAAAAATAATTCCCTCCCCTTCCATTTTAAGGATTATTCAGGATAAAGGTCTTCAAAAAAAATTTTATAGCGACAATAATTTACCTACGGCTAAGTTTAGATTAATTGAAAAAAAGGAAGATTGGGCAGGGATTTTAAATTTATTTGAAGGAGAAAAAATAGTAGCCAAATTGTGCAAAGGCGGCTATGATGGCAAGGGAGTTTCCATCTGTAAAAAATCGGAAATTGAAAAAGGAAATTTACCATTCGACAAACCCTGTATTGTTGAAGAATATATATCCGGCTGCAAAGAAATAGCCATATTGGTGGCAAGCAACGGGCTGGAAACCGCGAGCTGGCCAAGTATTGAAATGGATTTTGACCCGAATCTTAATTTGGTTGATTATCTCTTTTCGCCCGGAAATTTGGATGATGCTACGGAGCAAAAAGCTTCCGAAATAGCTGTGGCAGCAGTAAACGCCTTAGGAGGAAAAGGCGTTTTTGCAGTTGAATTATTTATTACCCCTCACGGATATATTTTAATAAATGAAATAGCTCCACGGCCTCACAATTCGGGGCATCATACCATTGAGGCAAGTATTACATCCCAATACGAACAACTCAACCGTATTTTATTAGATTTGCCTTTGGGAAAAACGGATTTAATAAAACCGGCAGTCATGGTAAATATTATAGGACCTGAAAATATAAAAGGAGATTACAAGTTGGAAGGTTTGAGTAGAGCCTTGCAGATACCCGGATTCTATTTGCATTTATATAAAAAAAATGAAACCCGCCCCGGACGAAAAATGGGACATTATACCGTAATTGCTGATACACCGGATGAAGCAATAAAAAATGCAATGGAAATAAAAGACACTTTAAAAATAATTTCACTATGAACGTAGCAATAATAATGGGCAGCGACAGCGACCTTAAAGTAATGAAAGAAGCCGCTTTGGTATTGGAACATTTTGGTATCGTCTATGATTTAACGGTGGTATCGGCACACCGCACCCCTAAACGGATGTACGATTATGCCACAACTGCCCATACCAAAGGTATAAAAGTAATAATAGCCGGAGCCGGCGGGGCAGCCCATTTGCCCGGCATGGTAGCATCACTTACACACTTGCCGGTAATTGGGGTTCCAATAAAATCAAACAATTTAAGCGGAGAAGATTCATTGCTTTCCATCGTTCAAATGCCGCCCGGAGTTCCGGTAGCTACGGTGGCTATTAATGGGGCAAAAAATGCAGGATTATTAGCCGTTCAGATTTTGGCAACCTCTGATGCTGAATTGGCCACTAAAATGATGGAGTATAAAAAAACCATGATGGATGATGTGGAAAGCAAAGCCACACGCCTGGAAAAAGAAGGCTTTGCAGAGTATTTGAAACAGTTGTGAGCAAGTTTTGGGTTATAGGGTGATTGGTTGGAAAGGTGATTGGTAATCAGTGATTGGTAATCGGTGATTGGTAATTCGAATTATTCTGAGGAATATACTCTTAGTCCCGATTCCCCCTTATAAAGGGGGTTAGGGGGATTTTTGGCAGCATATTGAGTATTTTTTATTAAACATTATTAACTGCATTTGAGATAACGAATCATATTCCCTTAAAAAATTTTGCAACCTCATATCTCGTATTTCACATCTCAAATCTCACTCCTAAAATAAAATGCTCATAATCGGTCAGGCTCTGGTATCAGAGGATATTCTAGAAAAAAAATTCGTTTGCCATTTGGAAAAATGCAAAGGCGCCTGTTGTATTTCGGGTGATAGAGGCGCTCCATTAGCCGACGCTGAAACTAAAATAATTCAAAATAATCTGGAAGCTATCAAACCGTTTATGGATAAGGACGGACTGAAGCTATTATCTGAAAAAAGTTTTTATGAAACCGACCCTGCCGATGGCGAACTGGTAACCACCTGTCGCACTGACGGGGCTTGTGTGTTTGTGGTTTATGAAAACGGCATAACCCAATGTGCCATTGAAAAAGCAAACGATGACGGACAATCAGATTTTAAAAAACCAATGTCGTGCCACCTGTACCCCATACGGGCTGCCAAATACGGAGAATACACCGTTCTTAATTATAACCAATGGAATATTTGCAACCCGGCATGCAGCCTGGGCGAAAGCCTCGATATGCCTCTTTTTACATTTTTAAAAGAACCGTTGATCCGGAAAATGGGAGAAGAATGGTATAAGGAACTTGAAGATGTAAGTAAAGATTGGAAGGGGAGGGGATGATATTTTTTTATCGGTTGGTGTCTTGATTCGTTTCTGTTGCCTTGATTCGTGTCACCTATCAACCAAAAATGTACTAAAACTGCTCACCAATGTTTATTGATTTTGATTCGTGGGGACACTGTTGCCTTGATTCGTGTCCTTCACGAATCAACCAAAAATGTACTAAAACTGATTACCAATGTATATTGATTTTGATTCGTGGGACACCAACCGATAAGAAAATTTCAACAAATACAACCCTATGTGGTGGTGGTACCAGCGATGATTTTACGATTACTTTAAATTAAATAATGGTTAAAGGACTTCACACCGGAATGCATTGAAAATTTACGCCGATATGAACCACATCGAGATAGTCCACATAGAAAAGTTATTTAGAGCAACCCTTTACGTGCCTTTGGCGAGCCTATCGTGAAAGTTATATTCTATGTTTTTATATGGTTCAATCGGGTTAATTATTATATGCATGGTAAATGCTTCGGCAATCATTGGGAATATAATCTTAGAGTGATATAATGACAAACTTATGTCAAAGGATTTTATTAACCAAAAAGTTCAATTATTTTTGAGTTAAATTCACTTCTTAAATTAATTATTATTAAACAGTTCATTTTCATAATAACAATTTTTATTTCCCAAACTTTAATTGCTCAAAAGGAAGCAAATTATTGGTATTTCGGAAAAAACGCCGGATTGGATTTCAATTCAGGAAAACCTGTTTCAGTAACCAATGGAAAAACAGATTTGGAGAATGGATGTGCAACGATCAGTAATTCCAAAGGAAGGTTATTATTTTATACAGATGGAATAAATGTATGGGATAGCTCACACACAAAAATGCCTAATGGGAATGGGTTAAATGGAGGGTATTCTACCCCAACTTTTTTTTATAAATACTTATCATCTACCCAGTCTTCATTAATAATACCAATCCCTGACAGCAGTTATCTTTACTATATATTTACTACTGATACTTCCGGGGGGGCAAATGGTATGAGGTATAGTGTGGTTAATATGAAACTTAATTCGGGTAAAGGAGACATTGTAACGGGGAAGAAAAATATTCCTTTGGTAACGCCTGTTTGCGAAAAGTTGACAGCAGTAAAACATGCGAATGGGAAAGACATTTGGGTTATTACCCATAAATTTTTAACAGACACTATTTATGCATATTTGGTTAATGGCTCAGGAGTCAGCGTTAATCCGGTTAAAAGTAGTACAGGTTTAAAAATACAGAGCAGTATATACAAAAACACTATTGCCGAGGGCTATATGAAAGTTTCCCCAAATGGAAAAAAAATAGCGTATT
>CAYHCM010000007.1:0-50377 GCA_964355045.1 uncultured Chitinophaga sp.
GAGTAGTGGCCGACCCCGTTCGTTTGCAGGCTGAAATTGAAAAACTGATAGCAGCCGGAGTGGATGTAAAAAGCAAACTGCTTATTTCTAAAAAAGCACATATCATTTTACCAACCCACCGCATATTGGATATGGCCAACGAAGCAGCAAAAGGTGATAAAAAAATAGGAAGCACACTGCGCGGTATTGGCCCTACCTATATGGATAAAACGGGTAGGAATGGTTTACGGATTGGTGATATTATTTCACCAAATTTTAAAACCCATTACAACGAATTGGTTCAAAAACATTTGAAGCTTATTCAAAATTTTGGTTATACCGATTTTGATTTGGCCGAATTGGAAGTTCCGTTTTACGAAGCCCTTGATTTTTTAAGAACTTATAAACTTATTGACAGCGAATATTATTTGAACAACGCCTTAAAAGATGGAAAAAAAATATTGGCCGAAGGAGCACAAGGCAGTTTGTTGGATATTGATTTTGGCTCATACCCTTTTGTTACCAGTAGCAGCACCACCGCCGGCGGGGTGTGCACCGGTTTGGGAATTCCTCCGGGTTCAATAAATAAAGTAATTGGAATTTTTAAAGCCTATTGCACACGGGTTGGGAGTGGCCCTTTTCCATCGGAACTTAATGATGCCATGGGAGAACAATTGCGTCAGCAGGGAAATGAGTTTGGAGCAACCACCGGACGGCCCCGACGAACCGGTTGGTTGGATTTACCGGCCTTACATTATTCGGTTATGATCAATGGGGTAAATGAATTGGTAATGATGAAAAGCGATGTATTAAGCGGACTGGAGGAAGTAAAGGTGTGTACATCCTATAAAACAGATGGCATTGAGACTACTCAAATGCCTTTTGAAATTTGCGATGCCAAAATCGAGCCTATTTATGAGTCTTTCCCCGGTTGGCAGGATGATCTGACCAAAATCAGAAGTTTTGAAAATTTACCGGCGTCATTTAAAAGCTATTGCGATGAAATTTCTATACGCTCCGGCTGCAAAATAAATATCATTTCGGTAGGGCCCGACAGGGAGGAGACGATTGCTTGTTAGAAAACTTTAGGATTTTATATGCCGTTTTGATTTTATTTTAGGCTGAATTAAGCTTTTGTAGCTGTAAAGTTTAGGAAATCCTATAGCCACTTTAATAAACCATAAATCGCTTTTATTCGTAATAGCATTAATCCCAAAGCCAATCATTGTTGAGAAGGAGGTTATTTTAAAATCCATACCAAATCCCAAGCCTACTGTAAGGTACAAATTTTTCTGAATTGAATCGGGTGCAGATTTGGTTTTAAAATATTGAATACCGTAAACCATAATCGGTATAATGTTTTGTTTACATTTATCAAATCGAAATTGTGCTGAAAAATCTAAACCCATCGTTTTGTAATTGCTGTCTAATTTAAACAAAGGCCCTATAGAATATTGCATATAATTAAGGCGGCTAAATTGAAACTTTGGAGAAATAGCAATTGAATTATTGCTGTTCAATGTATAAGTCGAGAGGTTCAAACCCAATTTCGTTTTCAAATATTCCTTGGTTTGGGCTTTAATATTTAGGGGTAATGAAATTATAAGCACGAAAAAAAGTGGATAGTAAGTTTTTGTTTTTTTCATTTCCGGATTATTAAGAATAACAAATCTAAAAAAATAAAACGATTCATAAGTATTTTTATTCTCCAAAATTTTCCAAATCCAATAACTTCAATATTGGATAACCCTTTAATCCATTAAATTTGCGGCGTCAAAAAACATAGAACTCAGAACAACGAACTCAGAACAACGAACTCAGAACTAAAAAACATGAACATCCACGAATATCAAGCCAAAGAAATATTAAAAAAATACGGAGTAGCCGTGCAGGAAGGACAGGTTGCATCTAATCCGGATGAAGCTGTAAAAGCTGCTGAAAAAATGAAGGAGCTTTACAATTCGGATTGGGTGGTTCTAAAATCCCAAATACATGCCGGTGGTAGGGGAAAAGGGAAAATAGTTGGTACTGAACAACGTGGAGTGGCTTTGGCAAAAAATCATACTCAGGTAGCCGAAATAGCCAAAAGCCTTTTGGGAAATACTTTGGTAACCATCCAAACAGGTCCAAAAGGAAAAAAAGTGAATAAAGTTTTGGTAGCTCAGGATGTTTATTATCCCGGAACTTCTGAACCCAAAGAATATTATATGAGTGTTTTGTTGGATAGGTCAACGAGTCAAAACGTAATAGTTTATACCACCGAAGGAGGCATGGATATTGAAGAAGTAGCTCATAATTCGCCTGAAAAAATTCATAAGGAATGGATAGATCCTCTCGTTGGATTGCAACCATTTCAGGCCCGAAAAATTGCCTTTAATTTAGGATTAACCGGCAAAGCCAATAAAGAAATGGTAGCGTTCGTTACGTCTCTTTATACCGCTTATGTGGCCATTGACGCCTCCATGTTCGAAATTAATCCGGTTCTTAAAACCAGCGACGACCGCATAATGGCTGTGGACGGAAAAGTAGGATTGGATGATAATGCGCTTTATCGCCATCCCGATTTGATGGCCTTGCGGGATTTAGAAGAAGAAGACCCTGCCGAGGTAGAAGCCAGTGAGTATGATTTGAATTATGTGCAGTTGGATGGAAACGTAGGCTGTATGGTAAACGGCGCCGGATTGGCTATGGCCACCATGGATATAATAAAATTATCGGGCGGCGAACCGGCCAACTTTTTGGATGTAGGCGGAACCGCCAATGCTGAAAATGTAGAAAAAGCCATGCGTATTATTTTGAAAGACAAAAAAGTGAAAGCAATTCTTATCAATATTTTTGGTGGGATTGTCCGTTGCGACCGGGTGGCTCAGGGCGTAGTAGATGCTTATAAAAATATTGGAGAAATACCGGTTCCTATTATTGTAAGGTTGCAGGGAACCAATGCCATTGAGGCCAAAAAATTAATTGATGAAAGTGGCCTGAAGGTAAAATCGGCTATAGCCTTAAAGGAGGCTGCCGATTTGGTGGAAGAGGTATTGAGGTGATTGATTGATTTAAAGATTTGGAAATTTGGAAATGAAAATTTCAAAAATAAAATTCAAATTTCAATTTGAATATCTGATTTAATCTGAATTCAAATATTTTTTTTAAAATCTAAGAATCTGTGGCACTTGAAGTACCGTCAAGAAACCTACATTTGCCTTTTCGCTTATGCTCATCGAAATCCGTCCACAAAATCCCGATGCCCGTCAAATAAGGGAAGTGGCTGATGTATTGAACAATGGTGGATTAGTTATTATTCCAACAGATACCATATATGCGGCAGCGTGTTTAATATCCAATAGTAAAGGGATAGAATCCATGGCCAAAAAATTAGGAAAAAAAGTAAATAAAGCTTTTTTCTCCATCTTGTGTCCTGATTTTAGCAAGCTGTCTGAATATACGTTACCCTTTTCAAATACCACTTTTAAACTTATGAAACAGGTTTTGCCCGGGCCGTTTACATTTATTTTAAAAGCAAGCAATCATGTGCCCCGACTTTTTAGGGAAAATAAAAAAACCATTGGAATTCGCATACCTGACAATGCCATATTACAAGCCATCCTTGAGCAACTTGGTGAGCCATTGGTAGCTACATCTATCAATGCGCAGGATGAAATTGTAGAATATCTAACCGATCCTTTTGAAATACATGAAATTTTTGGAGGGATAGTTGATATGGTAATAGATGGTGGAATTGGAGGAAATATTGCTTCCACCATAATAGATTGTACGGAAGATGTTCCTGAAATAATTCGTGAAGGAAAGGGGATAATTTAAAATTTAGAAAAATGAAACTTTCGCTCAAAGGAAGCCTTCGCTTAGAGCCAAGTCTTCCTTAAAAAAGACGATAGCGAAGGCTTCCTTAAAAACAGGAAATATTCCATAAACAAAAAATTGTATGATAAACAGAATTGTAAAAATGAATTTTAAGGAAAATAGTCTTGAAGCGTTCAAAAATTTATTTGAAAAAGTAAAAGTGCAAATTCAGTCTTTTCCCGGATGTAATGGTGTAAAACTTTTACAAGATATAAATGACCCTTGTATATTTATAACCTACAGCCTTTGGGATACCGAAGAATCGCTTCATGCCTATAGAAAATCAGCTTTTTTTGATGATACCTGGCACAAAACAAAAGAGCTATTTAGTGATAAACCGGAGGCCTGGAGTTTAACTGAACAATAAAAAAATTGAGAGAAACGTTTGAAGGTTTGAAAATTGTATAATTTCGCCTTATGTTTGAAAAATAAAATGCAACGACTCATATTTTTTATTTCAATTTTTATAATGGCAGGTTGGGCAAGTGCCCAACAAGTTAATCTTGATAAGGCGGAACAAGCCATTAATGATAGTTTTTTCAAAAGGGCATACAAATTAACGACGAGTGCATTGGTGCACGAAGAAACTAAAAAAGACCCATTAACTTACTATTTACATGCCATCAGTCTTTATGAACTTTCCAAAGACGATAAATTTTTGAAAAATCATCCGGAAGCTATAAAGGATGCCTGCAGCATGGTAATGAAAGCCAAACAAAAAGATAAGGATAAAAAATATGAAGGAAAATTTGATGTTTTTTTAGCCGACCTGGTAGTGGCAAATAATGTATTGGCCGAGGAGGAATACAAAGTGAACCGATACACCAAAGCCATAAAATACTATACCGTTTCCTATAATCTTAACGGGGATACGGTTTCGTACTATATGATAGGCAAATCTTACCAGATGGGTGGCGACACGCCTAGTGCCAAGCATTTTTATAAAAATTTGATAAACTGGTATGATGAATCACAAAAAACAGGAAAGACTATAATCAAGCCAATTGTTGACCCTTTTCTTTTTATGGTTGAAGTGCATTGGAAAAAAAAGAACTACGATTCATCCAATCATTATTTGGATATTGGCAGAAATATATTTGGCGAAAAAAATGCTAAGATTAATTTTTATCAATACCTGATAGCCAAAGATCAGATTGCCAATCAACCACCATCTTCTCTTATGATGGAGATAGTAAGCAAGGCATTAATTTATAGCCCGGCCGATACATTTTTAATAAAAAAAGAAAATGCCTTGGCTCTTTATCTTATCCGAAATGCCATAAACACACCAAATACAATTGAAACTGACAGCATGATATTTAGGTTTGCCCGAAAAAAAGCTGCCAAAGGCAACGACCCATCGTTTGAAGGATTAAAACGGGTGGATATATTTCTTCAACCTTATCCCGAAAATGTATTGTGGAAAATGAGCGACTATTATTATACCAATCTTCATGATGTGGCCGCTTCGTATTTAGCAAAAACATATATAATTTATACATCTACTTCCAATGATACTATTGCACCTACCGAAAAAGAAATAATAACGAGGTGGATTAAAATCATTGAATTTGCCAGAGAAAATGAATTGCCGGGATACGTGGCTCTGCTCATAACGCAAGCCACAACCGATTATCCCGCCTCAAAAGAATTGGCGGAATTAAAAAAAAAACCTTAATTGAATTACTAAAATTAAGCCTTAAATCCAGAGACAGGTATTTTATTAATAAAATATTTGCCGGTATAAAACTTCCTGCCCCTGATCTAAAAACCCTTTACAAGGAAAATCTTTATATTTTGTTGAATTCCTTTATTGCCGAAGGAAAATTAATACAGGCTTCGCAAATTTTAAGAATTGAAAAGTTAAAAGATGCCGGCGATAAAAAACTTGATGAGATAGAACTTGCCCTTGGCCAGGAAAATTTTAAAATAAATTACTACAACACCCGTATTGCTTCAATTAAAGAAGGCACTAAAACTATTTATGAATACGAATGGGATGGAAATGCCAAAACCTGTATTAAAGGAAATATTCCCAATTATATTCAGCAAAAGGTTGAAGACAGGATTAATTATTTTAGGGTTAGTGCCGGAGTTGCGCCCATTTATTTAGATTCACAATTGAACGACTGGTGTCAAAGGGCTGCTTTGGCAATGGAAAGCAATAATAAACTGAACCATGAAATACCAAAAATTTGGAATTGCTATAGCCCTGAAGCTGCCGAAGCGGCTAAGTTTAGTTTGCTTACGCAAAATGCTACCACCACGTTGGCCGTTACCTCCTTTGTAGCAGACCAAACTCATCCAAGTTTGGGCAATCGCCGATGGATGCTATATCCGTTCAGCATGGTTTGGGGGCATGGAAGTACAAAATCAAAATGTGTTTTATGGGCTTTGGATGATTCTCGTCCCAGAGATACGTTATACTATAAAGCTAATTTTATAGCCTGGCCATATAACGGGTATATCAATAAAATGTTTTTGTTCAAAAAATGGTCGTTCAGCATGTATGCTGATATGAAGGACGCCCAGGTAAGCATGATGATGAACAAAGTTCCCATTAAATTAAAACTTGAAAATGCTGTGGATGGTTATGGATTGCCTACCTTGGTTTGGACACCTGAACTGGACCTTGCCAAACTGAAAGAAGGTGATAAAATAGATGTAACCGTAAAGCTAAAAGGAAATAAAACCTATTATTACACCGTAAAAATCTTTGAATTCACACCTTAAATAGTAAAATATTTGCCATTAATAAATTAATAACAACTTTTTTCAAATTAAATGCGTCTATTTGTAAAGGATTATTAATGACTTTTAAAGTATTACACATATTCAAACCATACTTTAGAGTATTAGCCTCGGCGGTTCTTCTCTTTTATTACACCTTTTCTTCAGCTCAGTTTATTGAAAACAAAGGGCAGTTAGATTCTAAAATTCTTTATAATAAACCAATTTATTCAGGCAATGTGCTCATTTCCGAACAGGGAATATCCTATCTGTTTTATGATAATTCAGAGTTTCAGGAATTGTATGAAAAGTCGCATCACGCCAAGGATGCACCATTATTTAAAAAAAATAAAAACGAACCTTTAATTATAAAATATCACAGCATTGAGCAACAATTTATAGGTGGTAAAATTAAGGAAGCTAATATTAGTGAATCGTCAGAGCAATCCTGCAGGTACAATTATTTTTTAGGAAATGATAAAACCAAATGGGCCTCGGATGTAAAATCGTTTAATAAATTAGTGGTAAAAGAACTTTACCCAAACATTGACCTTGAACTTATATCGGAAGGAATAGAATTAAAATATAATTTCATTTGCCGGCCGGGTAGCAATCCTGCATTAATAAAAATATGTTATAAAGGAGCCGATGCTTTGCAAATGATTGGCAATTCATTAAAAATTAAAACATCCGTTATCGAATATTCCGAAACCATTCCTGTAAGCTATATAATAAGCAAAGCCAATACAAGTGAAACCATTTTGGTAAACATGAAATTGGATGGAAATATTTTAACGTTTACCAATATTCCACAGGATTTTGTAAACTCTAATTCAACTTTGGTGATTGATCCAAAATTAATTTTTTCAACCTATTCAGGCACTACGGCTGATAATTTTGGTTTTACAGCAACCTATGACGATGATGGAAATATGTATGCCGGTGGAATTACAACCGAAGCATATGCCCAAATCCCAAATGGCAAATACCCAACCACCCCGGGAGCTTTCGACCAAACCTACAACGGAGGCACCGACAATAATATCAATCCTTATTATACTTTTCCCTGCGATATTACTATTAGTAAATACTCGCCCGATGGAAAAAATTTAATTTACGCCACTTACATTGGAGGTTCCGATAATGATTATCCGCATAGTTTGGTGGTAGATAAATCGGGCAATTTGGTAATCCTGGGTTCTACTTTTTCATACAATTACCCCACTTCGGGGAATTCTTACTCTTCAATGAAAGACGGAGGTTCTGATATTATTTTAACAAAACTAAATTCAACCGGAAGTGCTTTGGTTGGCTCCACGTATTTTGGAGGTTCTGAAAATGATGGTTTAAATGAATCAATAACCACCCGCTATTTTTATGCTGATAATTTCAGGGGAGATGTAATTTGTGATGATGCTGGTGCAATGTATGGTGTAATTTCTACCCTAAGCGATGATATTGAAATTAAAAACGGTTTTAAAAGATATAATACCAATGCCGTGCAGCAGGGTTTAATTTTTAAATTTTCGCCCGATGCATCCAGTTTAATTTGGTCGAGCTACGTTGGGGGGGATAAAAACTCAAGTATTTACAGTATTGATTTTGATAAAAATAAAGATATTTATGTTTCGGGCGGCACAGGTGGTTCAGGATTATCAAATACTACCGGAACCATAAATCCAAATTATTTAGGAGGAAGAGCCGATGGATATATCGCTAAAATATCGGCCGATGGAAAAACGCTGATAAAAGCAACTTATTTTGGTACTGATAAATACGACCAAATAATTTCATTGGAGGTGGACGACTATAACAGAGTTTATGTAGTTGGGCAAACGGAAGGAGTAATCCCAATCAAAGGAACAGTTTATAATACCGGAAACACCGGTCAGTTTTTGACAGTGCTTACTAATGACCTTACATCCATTATTTACAGTGCCACATTTGGAGCCGGAGACGGAAGGCCGGATATTACCATTAATGCCTTTATGGTGGCTCAATGCAACAGGGTTTTTATTTCAGGTTGGGGGGGCAAAACCAGTTCAGTGGCCTGGAGTACTACTAAAAATTTACCCATAACTTCGGATGCCATTCAAAAAACAACCGATGGCAGCGATTTTTATATTATTGTTTTTTCGAAGGAACTTAAAAAATTGCTTTATGCAACCTATTTTGGCGGTAATCAAACCGGCGACCATGTGGATGGAGGAACCAGTCGTTTTGACAAAAAAGGAGTCATTTATCAATCCGTTTGTTCTAGTTGCCCTATGGGAACTCAAGTAGGGCCAATAAGCGATTTCCCTACAAGTAAAGGCGCATATGCCGAGAAAAATATAAGCCCGCGATGCAGCAATGCAGCTTTTAAATTTGCCCTTGAAAATTTGAATCTACAACCACAGTTGCGGGATACCTTTTTTAAGTTAATGGCTTTTGATACCGTAACATTTGATTATACAATTACCGACCCCGATGATGATACGCTTAATGTTCAATTCACTTCTCTTCAAAATGTTGAAAAATCTTTTTTTAAATTTCCATCTACACAATGGGGTGTTGCCAAAACAGTTACAAATTTTTCGTGGTCGCCCAAATGTATTCATGTAGGTCAGGATACATTTGTGATAAAAGCAGATGTCCAGGACAGGGGTTGTCCCGATTTTAAAACCAATACCGGTTATATTAAAATAGTGGTAACTCCGCCGCCTGTGCTACCTCCGCCCGAAACAACGTGTTTGGTATTTACAAAAAACGATGAGTTAAATATTTCATGGTCAGCCCTCCCCTATTCCCGATATTTTGCCTACACCGTTTTGTATAAGGTTTTCCCTGATGGAAAAACAGTGGTGATGGATACCTTCCGAACCATGGATGCTGGTAATATTCTTGATAAAAATGTTATTAATCCAAGAACTAAAAATTACAGCTATTACTTAAAAGTGGTAAATTTATGTAATGTAGAAGGTGCATTGTCTTACAAAGTCTCATCTGTTCAGGAGAATGATTTTCCTATAAAACCTACTCAACTTATAACAGCTACTGTAGTTGATAATAAAAATGTTTCTGTTCATTGGCTTCAAAGCACAGAACCTGATTTTGGTACATACTCCGTTTACAGAAGTTTGAATACCCCAACCCTAAATTTTGAATATGTAAAAGATTTAGGAAACAGGGCAGATACATTTTTTGTAGATAATACTTTGGATGTGCAAACCCAGTCGTACTGTTATTCGTTGGTGGTTCATGATAAATGCGGCAAATCGAGTGTTAAATCAAATATTGGATGTAATATAATTTTAACCGGAGAAAGCAAACCATTTTATCATGTTTTAGATTGGCAACCTTACAGGGTTTGGGCAGCAGGTGTTGTCAGTTATTCACTTGAACGTTCAGTTGACACAGGTTCTCAAAGGCCCATCGTAGCTGTTCCGGCCAATCAGTTAACTTTTGATGACCGTGAACTCGATTATGATTGGGGCGGATATTGGTATAGTGTTGTAGCGCAGGAAAGCTTTAAAGGTTATAGTGCCACTAGCCGAAGCAATAGTATTTATTTAATTCAGCCTCCGCTTCTTCACGTTCCCAATGCCTTTACCAAAAACGATGATTTTTTGAATGAAACCTGGGGCTTTGTTCCGGTATTTGTAAAAACCTATCACATGCAGGTTTACACCCGTTGGGGTGAAAAAGTGTTTGATTCTGAAAACAAAAAACAGGATTGGGATGGAAATTACTTTAACGACAGCAAAGGCCAGGAAGTCTTTATTTGGCAGGTAACTTACACTGGCTGGGACAGGAGTACCCATTACCAGAAGGGGACGGTGACGGTGATAAAATAAGTTTTACCCTTATCTCATGAAATTTATCAAATATTGCCTTCTTACTTTTTTATTCATTTTCACATCCGTCTTTTTATGGGGAAAAATATATTTTGCATCCGGACCAAATTTAGTTACTGCATCAAGGATTGCTGATACGATAAAAATTAAGCACGATTTAATATTTCTTACAAAAGAATGTAAGAATAGGAATTATGAGAATCTGAATTCTCTGAATAAAGCAGCCGATTATATTAAAGCCAAATTTTTGGATAGTTCATCAAGGGTTGAAGAACAAAAATATGTATATAAAAATTTAGAATTTAGAAATATTATATGCTCTTTTGGCCCTGAAAATGGTGAACGAATTATTATAGGCGCACATTACGATGTGAGTGATGAGCAGGAAGGAGCAGATGATAATGCAAGTGGAATTGCAGGTTTACTGGAATTGGCAAGAAACTTAAAAAAGGTAAAATTAAAATACAGAATTGACTTGGTAGCATACTCTTCAGAAGAACCACCATTTTTTAGAAGTGAATATATGGGAAGTTATATTCATGCTAAATCGCTTTTTGATAACAAGGTTCCTGTAAAAGGGATGATTTGTCTTGAAACCATTGGCTATTTTTCAGAAGCAAATAATTCACAAGATTATCCAGCGTTTTTTCTTAAATGGTTTTATGGAAAAAAAGGCAATTACATTACAGTTGTTCAAAAATATGGGAATGGCACTTTTGGAAAAAAAATAAAAAAATTAATGAAAACAGGACAAGTTATCCCTACTAAATCTTTTTCAGGACCATCATGGTTGCAAGGGGTGGACTTTTCAGACCATTTAAATTATTGGAAGTTTGGATATAGTGCAGTAATGATAACCAATACTGCATTTTATAGAAATAAAAATTATCATACACCAAATGATACCCTTGAAACTTTAAATATTGGTAATATTGGATTGGTGATAGATGAATTATATAGGACTATCATTAATATAAAATAGGGTAAAGATTCAATATTTTCCTGAAATCTTTTACTTTAAATCATAACTCACCACAAACGACACCAGCCGATTATATAATCCCCGGTTTACTTTATAAAATGAACTTGCAGGCGGGGTTCCTATGGAAAGCAAACTATTTTCATGCCTTATCATAATTCCTAATTGCTCATTAAATTTATAATTAATACTAACCATTCCGCTAATTTCAAAAGGCCTAATCGAATTATCAAGCCATCCATTACCATAATCAACTTTTGAGGTAATTTTGAGATTGGGTGATATTGCTATGCGAAGTGTAATTTTTTTTAAACTTATCCCCAGGTTTTTAATATCAACAAACAAAGGCATACAGAGGTAATTATAACGCAATTTAAAAACACCGGGATCATCTTCCGTTATTTTCTTATGACTTCCTTTCTGTGAAAATAATAACTCAAATCCAAAATTATATTTTTCATTTGGTTCGCGATAAATAGCCATACCCAGCAAGCCTCCCGGCTGATTATACCCCCCGTAACTATCGCCATCCACCTGGGCCACATTCATTCCACCAAGCAATTGTGCCTTGAAATTTTGAGCATTTAAAGTGTTGTAAAAAATTAAAATAACCAACACAAAGAATATCATTTTTAACCTTGCCATAATTGATATAAGTTTGCAGGCGAAATTAGGGAAAGGAAATTAGAAAATGGAAAATGGAAATTTGAAAATGAAGGAAAAACTTTTCGGATTCAATTCTCCTATTGAAAGATGTTAGGGGAATAGCAATTTTTAACTTTAGGAGGATTTAAAGAAATAAAATAGTGGTAAAAAAATTCAATAAAGATATATCAGGCTATCAGCTATTATCAATGCTTTCGCAGGTTGACGGCGAATTTAAGCCTGAAGAAGGCAAAATAATAGTTGATTATATTATTAAAAAGTTCCCGATTGGAAGCAATTTCGACGAGGCTTTAGAGGAGATAAGTAGTTTGGAGGAGAAAGATTTTATGCCTCATTTTGAAAAAGTGGCCAATGATTTTTTGGAAGAATCTACTGAAAAGGAACGCATTGATTTTTTAAAATTTGCCATGAATCTTATAAATGCAGATGAAAAAGTAGCCCGTGAAGAAGATACAATGGTGAGTAGATTATTTAAATGGTGGGGATATAATTAAAAATTATCAATTACGAATTACGATTTTTTTAACAATTTAACAGTTTACAATTTAACCATAATTAAAACGTGTCAATAGAATTTTATAAATTAAAAGTTAAGGATATTCGCATAGAAACACAAGATTGTGTTTCTATAGCTTTCGAAATACCTCAAGATTTAGAGGAAATTTTTAAGTTTACCGAAGGTCAACATATAACCATCCGTAAATTTTTTATGGGTGAAGAATTTCGACGTTCATATTCACTTTGTACCAGTCCATTGGATAATGATTTTAGAGTGGCAGTAAAAAAAATGGTTGATGGTATATTTTCCACTTTTGCCAATTCCGAACTAAAAGTTGGTGATATTTTGGAAGTAGTACCTCCTTTGGGAAAATTTAATACTACTCTGGATGTATCCAATTCTAAAAATTATATAGGATTTGCCGCAGGAAGTGGAATCACACCTGTAATTTCCATTTTAAAAACGGTACTGATGGTAGAACCTGAAAGCACATTTACACTGTTTTATGGAAATAAAAATGTCGAATCTGTAATGTTTAGGGAAGAACTGGAAGCCCTTAAAAATAAATATATACAACGGCTTTCCTTAAATTATATAATGAGTCGCGAAGCCATTGGAAGCCCATTGTTTAAGGGACATATCAATGGAGAAAAATGCCGTGAGTTTGCCAAAACTATAATGTATCCTGCCACTATTGATGAAGTATTTATTTGTGGACCGGAAGCCATGTTGATTGACTTAAAAGACACGTTAAAAGATTTGGGAGTGCCTGAAAAGCATATACATTTTGAATTATTTGCCACAGCCGGTATTGCCAAAAAGAAACACGATGAAGAGGTTAATATAGAAGACGATGTTCTGAGTGAGGTAACCTTAATAATTGATGGGGATGAATTTAAATTTAATCTTAAAACAACAGATATAAATATTTTGGATGCAGGTTTAAAAAATGGTGCTAATTTACCTTTTGCCTGTAAGGGTGGGGTTTGCTGTACCTGCCGGGCAAAATTATTGGAAGGCAAAGTAGATATGGAAGTAAATTACAGTTTAGAGCCGGATGAACTGGATGCAGGATATATACTTACGTGCCAATCGCATCCCTTAACAAAAAAAGTGGTGGTAACATATGATGAACAATAAAACAATAGGCAATTAGCAATAGGCAATTAGCAAAATCTTTATAAAAATAAAAGATAAAATATTCAACAAAAGTCACCTTAGTCCTATAAAGTCCCACGAACAATAAATAATAACCATCCCATGACAACAATAAATCTTGAAGAGCAATTTTTCAACCGCATTGCAGCCGATGAAAAAATTGAGCCCAAGGACTGGATGCCTGAGAAATACAGAAAAACCTTAATCAGGCAAATTGCCCAGCACGCCCATTCCGAAATTGTAGGGATGTTGCCTGAGGCCAATTATATTTCACGGGCTCCAAGTTTAAGAAGAAAAGCAGCCCTTTTGGCAAAAATTCAGGATGAAGCCGGC
Source organism: uncultured Chitinophaga sp. (assembly GCA_964355045.1). Lineage (GTDB taxonomy): Bacteria > Bacteroidota > Bacteroidia > NS11-12g > UBA9320 > JABWCE01. Next base: position 14,039 of record CAYHCM010000007.1, read on the forward strand.
CATGGTTTATACCTGTATTGCGCAGCCGAAACCTTAGGTGCTGAGCGTGATACTTTATATGATGAGTTACATACCGGCAAAGCCAAATATTCGAGCATTTTTAATTACCCAACCCTTACATGGGCTGATATGGGAGCAATAGGCTGGTTGGTGGATGGAGCCGCTATTTTAAACCAGGTGCCTTTATGTAAATGTTCCTTTGGCCCTTATGCACGAGCCATGGTAAGGGTTTGCAAAGAAGAAAGTTTTCACCAACGACAGGGTTTTGAAATTCTTTTAACGCTTTGTAATGGAAGTAATGAACAAAAACAAATGGCTCAGGATTCGGTTAATCGCTGGTGGTGGCCATCCATGATGATGTTTGGGCCTTCAGATGCTACATCAACCAATTCTGAATATTCGATGAAAACAAAAATAAAGCGATTTTCGAACGATGAACTTCGCCAAAAATTTGTAGATATGACCAAGCCTCAGGCTGATATTTTGGGATTAACTATTCCTGACCCAAAATTAAAATTTAATGAAAAAACCGGTCATTGGGATTTTGGGGAAATAGATTGGGAAGAATTTAACAATGTAGTGCAAGGCAACGGGCCTTGTAATAAAATACGAGTGAAAGCCCGCAATGATGCATGGGACAATGGAAAATGGGTAAGAGATGCGGCCACTGCTTATGCCGAAAAACGCGAACAACGAAAATCAAAACAAGTAGCTTAAAATGAGTAATAAAAGTTGGCCTCTTTGGGAGGTTTTTATACGAAGTAAACATGGCCTAAGCCATAAACATGTTGGAAGTTTACATGCATCAGATGCCGATATGGCCATTGAAAATGCCCGCGATGTTTATACCCGCCGTCAGGAAGGAATAAGCATTTGGGTGGTGGAATCAAAAAACATTACAGCCTCTGACCCAAAACTAAACGATGCCATGTTTGAACCCGCAGCCGATAAAGTATATCGGCATCCTACGTTTTATGATTTGCCGGATGAGCTAAAGCATATGTAATCACATTTTAGATTTTAGATTTACGATTTTAGATTTTAAAAAATGAAAATATTCAATGTCCAGTGCTCTTGCGTCAGCCGTCCCCCTTATGAAGGGGGTAGGGGGATGTTTTTAACAATTAATAAAACAATAAATTGAATACCTCAAAAATAAATTACCTTCTCCACCTTGCCGATAACGGCCTAATCCTTGCCCAGCGATTAGGCGAATGGTGCGGCCATGGCCCTGCTTTGGAACAAGATATAGCCCTTACAAATATCGCATTAGATGTTTTGGGTCAGGCCCGATATTTTTACCAATACACCGCCGATGTGGACGGTAAAGGAAAAACCGAAGATGATTATGCCTATTTCCGGGATGAACGGGAATTTAAAAATTTTTTACTGGTAGAACAACCAAACGGCGATTGGGCCCATACCATTATGCGTCAGTTTTTTTATGATAATTTTATGCAATTGGTTTATACAAAATTATTAAATAGTAGTGATAATCAAATTGCTGCCATAGCTTCCAAAGCCATTAAAGAAGTAAATTATCATTTAAAATTTAGCAGCGAATGGATAATACGAATGGGCGATGGAACGGATGAAAGTCATCAACGGGTTCAGGAAGCTGCCAATAATTTACGGGAATTTACAGGAGAATTATTCGTGCCAACAGATTATGAAAAAGAAATGGCAATCGAAGGAATTGCTCCAGATGTAGCCTCTTTAAAAAATGATTGGCAAACACGCATTAATGAAATATTTGCGGAAGCTACTTTAGAAGTTCCTAAAGCTACATGGTTTCAGTCCGGTGGAAAAACCGGAATACATTCTGAAAATTTGGGATTGATGTTGACGGATTTGCAGTATTTGCAAAGGACGTATCCGGGAAGTAGCTGGTAGGATATTTAAAAAAAAATTAAAATTTTGTAATTAATTTTGTACTATGAAAATGCAAAACAACTCTTTTAATTATGTAGTTGAAACTATTTACAATCTATCTCTTGATGAGAGACTAGAGATTCAAAATCTTCTGGAGCATAATATCATCGAAGCGAGAAGGGACGAAATATCAGCCAATTATAAAAAAGCAAAGGAAGAAGAGAAGTCAGGAAAGTTAAAATCTTCTTCTGATATTAATGAACTTAAAAAAAAACTCAGGTAGCATTATGATTTTTTTCCATAAAGGGTGAATAAGCAATTGATACCTAAATGTTATAGTTTCATCTCTACATATGGAAGTTATTTTTAGCAAAAACTTCAAGAAATCATTCAAGAAAAGAATTCAGGGGCACAGTTACGAACAAGAATTTTATGAAAATCTTGAAATTTTTATTATTGATCCCTTTAACCCATTTTTAAAAACCCATAAACTCTCAGGAAAATTAAAAAATTTGTGGAGTTTTAGCGTACTTTTTGATTTAAGAGTTGTGTTCTATTTTACCAAGGATAAACCCAAGAAGGCTATGTTTGTTGATATTGGGAATCATGATGAAGTTTATTGAAAGTACTTTTCACTATACTGGCATTCAAAACTTTATTTACAGTAGACAAATTACAAGATTATATAAAAAAATAAAATCAATTATGAGTTACATTATGGTAGATATTGAAGCGGATGGCCCTATCCCGGGTGATTATTCGATGATTTCTTTTGGGGCAATATTGGTCAATGACGATCTTGACAAAACCTTTTATGGTAAAATAAAACCAATATCCGACAATTGGATACCGGAAGCGTTAGCCGTTTCGGGATTTACACGGGAAGAAACTATGGCATTTGAAGCGCCCGAAAAAGTAATGCAGGATTTTGCTAACTGGATTAGGGCGAATTGTAAAGACCAACCCATTTTTATAAGCGACAACAATGGCTTCGACTGGATGTTTGTTTGCTGGTATTTCCATCACTTTACAGGAAAAAATCCTTTTGGACACAGTTCTCAAAATTTGGGAAGTTTATATAAAGGAATAGTAAAAGATATGTTTAAAAATTTCAAGCACCTGAGAGTTACAAAGCATACGCATAACCCTGTTGACGATGCCAAAGGAAATGCCGAAGCCTTGCTACGTATAAAAAAGGATTATGAATTAAAAATCAGAATATGAAATCCTATCTCGTTGATTAGATTCCCGTCGCATTGAAATTGAAAAACTTTATTGATTTTGAAGAACAATTTCATGGGGTTTTTATTTATAAAACAAGTAAGTTTGTAACACTTATTTAAAATGAATATACAAGATAACTCTTTCAATTCGGTGGTTGATACCATTTATAATTTATCACTTGAAGAGAAACTAGAAATTCAAAATTTATTGCAGCATAATATTATTGAGGCAAGAAGAAACGAAATTTCTTCAAATATTAAAAAAGCAAAAGAGGAAGAAAAATCAGGGAAACTAAAATTCTCTTCTTCGATTAACACCTTAAAAAAACTGCTTTAATGCCATTCCAATTCCCCAATTCTATTTATATTTGACAAAAAAAATAACCTATGGAAATGATATATTTCTTACCCATAATTCTAGCCCTTGTTATTCTATCCTTTGTTACTATCCGACAGGGAATGATTGGAGTTACTACCATATTTGGCAAATATAACCGTGTCCTCCGACCGGGTTTGAATTTTCGAATACCAATAATCGAAATAATTTTTAAACGCATCAGTATTCAAAACCGTTCCTCTGAGTTGGGTTTTCAGGCTGTAACTTTGGATCAGGCTAATGTTAATTTTACAGCATTGGTGGTTTATTCAGTTTTGAACCATGACGAAGAAACCATAAAAAATGTAGCCTTTAAATTTATTGATGAACGTAGTTTTAATCAATCATTGGTAAGAACGATTGAAGGCAATGTGCGATCGTTTGTAGCTACCAAAAAGCAAAGTGAGATATTAACGCTTCGCAATGAAATTGTACTTTATGTAAAAGATAATTTAGATAATATTTTGGAATCCTGGGGTTATCATTTAATAGATTTGCAAATGAACGACATCACGTTTGACGAAGAAGTGATGAGAAGTATGGCTAAAGTAGTAGCTTCCAATAATCTGAAAGCTGCTGCTGAAAATGAAGGTCAGGCTTTATTAATTACCAAAACCAAAGGAGCCGAAGCCGATGGAAATGCGGTAAGAATAGCTGCGGAAGCAGAGCGGCAAGCTGCTATGTTACGCGGACAAGCAGTAGCATCCTTCCGTGAAGAAGTAGCCCGCGGTATGAGTATCGCAGCAAAAGAAATGCAGGCTTCCGACCTTGATAATTCCGTTATTTTATTTACCATGTGGACAGAAACCTTAAAGCATGTAGCTGAAAACGGAAAAGGGAATGTGATATTTTTAGACGGTTCGGTGGATGGTATGGAAAAAACGGTGAAGCAAATGATGGCTATGCAAAAAATGCAGAGTGATAAAAAAGATCGTTGATTAATCTGATTTTTTTGATTCTTTTGATTTTTTAAACCTGATTAAGATTTTACTGATTACAGATTTGGGATTTAGATAAAATTGGAATTCAAAAAAAAATATTGAAAAATCAATTCATCCCTAATCATACAAAACTGATTAATCCGAGGTAATTACTCCATCCTGATTTTTTTAAAAAAAACATGAATGGCTGGCCCCAATAAAATACCAACCGAAGTTAGAAATGCAACCCCGCTATATAGTGCATAGCATGAAGCGAATAATTTTCCGCTAAAAGTTGTCATTCTGTCCACCGGACCCATGCCTGTTAAAATCATAGAAGCATTTATTAATGCATCTATTAAAGAAAGCTTTCCAAAGTAGCTATATCCGATAACTCCTAATCCAAGCGAAAACATCATGAATAGTGAACCGTAAATAAAATGTTTGGTTTGAAGCGGGTTGATGTAATGTTTCATTCGTTTTATTTTAGGTTGCAAAATAAATAAACTTCATGGTTCAATTTTTAATGACTTAAATTTGTTTGTTCAAAATAAATGTCAGGAATGAATAAAGTAATAATTTCTTCACGGGAAATAATGGATATATTATCCACTGTTTCTGATCCTGAAATCCCGGTTTTATCTATTCAGGATTTAGGAATTATAAGGGGAATAGATACCTCCCGAAGCAAACCAATTATTACCATTACCCCAACCTACAGCGGCTGTCCGGCTATGACCATGATTGAAGTAGAAATGAGAACAGCATTGCTATCAGCCGGAATTACAGATTTTGAAATAAAAACAATTCTTTCACCTCCCTGGACAACAGATTGGATTAGTCCGAATGGTTTAAAAAAATTGGAAAAATATGGCATTGCACCACCTGAAAAAAGTACTACTTCCAAACTTTCTCTTTTTGGAAAGGAAACGGAAGTGTCATGCCCTCAATGCGGCTCCATGCATACAGAAATAGTCAGCCGGTTTGGTTCTACAGCATGCAAAGCCATGTATAAATGTTTGGATTGCAAAGAACCTTTCGATTATTTTAAGTGTATATAATCCAGATTTGACAATTTTTAAAAAGTTGTCAAATCTATAAACTTCAATTTATCTGAGTAAATTTCACTTCCCTTACAGACTTCTGGTTTTCGATGGTAACCGTTCGTTTATAAACAACACTTTTGGCCCACCCATTATCAGCATCCAAAATATGGGTATAGGTATCAAAAAAATTAAACTTTTGGATATGCAAATCCGTAATTTCAGGAAAGCCCAATAATTGGGCCAGGGATTCTTTAATAATACCTTTACCTTCCTTTTTATCAAGATCTATACGACTTATAACTTCAATAAATTTATTCGGGATGTAAGCACCGGCAGTCATAACCAACTTGGCAGGATAAGGATCCCCTCCTATTAAATTATCCAATTGTATATCTGCTTTTACCGGAACTTTGCGCGATAATTCAGGGCCGTAAACAAACATTAAATGGAAAAAATCTTCAAGCAGAGCATATTCAATAGTCTGCCGGTCAGCAAAAACCGGTTCTAAAAGTTTCCAGGCTTTTAAGGTAATACTGTCTTGCTTCCCCGATTTTTTAACGTCGGCCAGCATTTTATCAAACGTTTTTTTACATTCATGGTAATTTAAAAATCCGGCATAAGCACCCGTATAATCCAAGGCTACTTTTATTGTCAGAGCTTCGGTAGCTTTTGCCATTTCATCGAACCCAATTGTTTTTTCGCCAATGGCAACGATGTTACTATATTTGATTTCCATAACAGCGGAGGTATCCGTAAAACTTGTAATTTTAAAATTCATATTAAAACTACTCCCTTCAGTAACAGATTTGCCATCTTTAGTTTTTGTATAGGTAGAGGTTACTTTATAATTCGATTCCTGTTTATCATTATAGTAAAGTAACAACAAGTAACTCTCAGGGGTTACTAATTTTTGGGCTGTGATATTAAAGGTTAATCCTGAGAGAATTAAAAATAAAAATATTTTTTTGACTGGCATAATGGTGCAATGTTATTTTAAAAAAGTCTATTCAACAATACCTTTTTTTCAATAAAGACGACCCGTCAATATAACGTTAATAAAATCGTAAATCTAAAATCGTAAATAAAATTATCTTTGCCCCAATGCAAATAGGAATAATAGGCTCCGGAGCTATGGGTAGCGGAATTGCACAAGTAGCTGCCACAGCATCGCATTCAACTCTTATATTTGATAATAACCCTAAGGCGCTTCATCAATCGGCTGAAAAAACAGCACATGGGCTGGAATTGCAGGTGCAAAAAGGCAAAATAATCAAGCAAGAAGCCCAACGGATTTCGGGCAATATAACGTATGTAAGTAATCTTTCTGCATTCAGCAATTGCGAACTGATTATTGAAGCCATCATTGAAGATCTGGATATCAAAAAACAAGTTTTTCGTGAACTTGAAATGGTTGTTTCTGATTCGTGTATTTTAGCCACCAACACATCTTCATTTTCCGTTACATCCATAGCTTCCGCATGCAAAGTGTCAAACCGGGTTATAGGAATTCATTTTTTTAATCCGGCTGTAATTATGCCATTGGCGGAGATTATTCCGGCCATTCAAACCAATGAGGAAACCATTAATAAATCCTGTGAAATGATTACGACATGGGGCAAAACCATTGTAAAAGCCAAAGACACCCCCGGTTTTATTGTAAACCGAGTGGCCCGTCCTTTTTATGGGGAAGCGTTTAAAATGATGGAAGAAGGTTTTGCGGATATGGCTACTATTGATTGGGCTTTAAAAGAAAAAGGCGGTTTTAAAATGGGGCCGTTTGAACTCACCGATTTTATAGGTCACGATGTTAACTACGCTGTGACCGAATCGGTGTGGTCGGCTTTTTATTTTGACCCACGTTTCAGACCAAGCATTTCTCAAAAACGATTGGTGGAAGCAAATTTTTTAGGCCGAAAAACAGGAAAAGGGTTTTATGAATATTCAGAAGGGAGTGTAAAACCTGAACCTTTAAAAAATAAAACGTTAGCTATTGAAATTTTTGAAAGAGTTTTGGCCATGCTCATAAACGAAGCAGCCGATGCCATTTACATGAATATTACTTCACCCAAAGATTTGGAAATTGCGATGACCAAAGGCGTAAATTACCCTAAAGGGTTGCTGGCCTGGGCCAATGAATTTGGAATTGAAAAAACTGTATCTTTACTGGATAATTTATACAACAAATACCACGATATGCGCTATCGGGTTTGCCCGTTGTTGAGGGAGATGAAAGAGAATAATGAAGAATTTGAAATTTAGATTTATAAAATTACCTTTGAACTATGATAAATAAAAAATCGGCTTTAATTGCAATTGAAAACCTACCTGAAGAGTTTCACTTAGATGATTTAATAGACCAATTGTTAAGGTATGCTAAGGTTGAAAAGGGATTTAAAGACATTGAAGAAGGAAGAGTAATTTCTCAGTCAGATTTAGAAAAACTGATTGATACATGGTAACTATCGATTGGTCAGACCAAGCAAAGGATGATTTAAAAGATATCTATGATTATATCGCTTTAAGTTCTAAAAGGTACGCAAGAGATACTGTAGATAAAATAATATTAAGCACAAAAATTTTAGAGACTAATCCATTTTTAGGTAAAATGGCAGATAATTTTCAAAATCCTAATTTCAGAGAAATCATCAGAGGAAATTATAAGATTTATTATAAGGTACTTGAATCTAAAAACATAAGTATTGCATCTATAATTCATGGAAAAAGAGATGTTGAATTTCAAAATGTTTAATGATACTTTCAAAAATGTTGATTTGTAAATATCTAAACAAAATATTGAAATCCGTTTATTTAATTCCTTTAACCTTAATAATTTTTTCCTGCAACTCTAAACAAAATAAGGCTGAGGTAAAAAAGAAGGTTGAAGAAAAAAAGCGGGTTAATAGAAATATTTCAAACGAAGATTTCAAGGTTATAAAAAAGGATAGTAGCTTATACAGGTTCTCTCTCAGATTATCGGGGGATTCAGGATTTATCTATAAAAAAGATGGAATTTCGGCACTCTTATCCGCATTTATTTTTGATACAACAGATGCTTATATGACTTCTATTAGGCAAGATGATACGATAGCCAATTATTTTAAAATTAAAGCAACAGGAAATTTTTTAGTTTCTTTTACATTTTTGAATGGAGGATATTTTTTATTGGAAATTAAGTCAGATGGAACTGTTATTAAGAATCAATTGTACGGACACTGGAATCATCCTTGCGGTGGCAATAAATTTTATAAAGGGGTACAAAAATTTGATAATTACTTTTATATCCAAACCAATCGTACTGGTTCGGGATACTGTTCAGATAATATGTATTTGTTTAAAAATATTGAAAGTCAGGATAATCAAAATTCTATTTTAGAAGGATATTTTTTATCAATGGGTGAATATATAGAAATAAAAAATGATTGGAATTCTTACATCCTGAAATCTAAAATGGAATTAAAAAATGATACTGTAATAATGCATTATACTTTTGAAAAGGGAGTATTTGACAATAAAAATAAATTTAAAATCAATCATAGTGAGAAATTTGATGTTGATTACGTTAGTAAAAATAACACTTGGGAAGCAACGGATAGCTCAAATATTAGAAATCATTATAATTAAAAAATAAATCAAAAAATGAACCAAGCATATATAATCTCAGGAACGCGAACCCCCATTGGAAATTTTGGAGGTGCCTTATCCCAAATCCGTCCCGATGACATGGCCGCCCATGTGATTGCTGAACTTATAAAATTAAACCCAAATTTTGATACATCCGCCATTGGCGATGTGATATTGGGTTGCGCCAACCAGGCAGGTGAAGACAACCGTAATGTGGCCCGTATGGCGTTGCTATTGGCAGGCTTGCCACAAACCGTTCCGGGAGAAACCGTCAATAGGTTGTGCGCCAGCGGAATGAGTGCCATTGTTCATGGAAAACGAGCTATTAATTGTGGCGATGCTGAAATAATAATAGCCGGAGGTGTGGAAAGCATGACCCGTGCGCCGTATGTTATATCCAAATCAGCCAAGCCGTTTGGAACAGACTCCAAAATATATGACAGCAGTTTTGGCTGGAGATTTATTAATCCCAAAATGCAGCAACTTTATGGAACCGATGCCATGGGAATGACGGCTGAAAATGTAGCCGAAATGTATAACATAAGCCGCGAAGACCAGGATACATTTGCATTTTGGAGTCAGCAAAAAGCAACAGCCGCTAGAGATTCAGGGCGATTTGCCAAAGAAATTTCTCCTGTTTCGTATTCCAAAGGAAAAGGAATTGAAGAAACCGTTTCACACGATGAGTTCATAAAACCCAATTCAACCCTTGAAATTTTGGCTAAGCTAAAATCAGCCTTTAAGCCAGATGGAACAGTAACTGCCGGCAATGCAAGCGGTTTAAACGACGGCGCTTCAGCCCTTTTAATCGCTTCCGAAAATGCTTTAAAAAATCATAACCTAACACCTATGGCCCGAATTGTTTCGTCGGCTGTGGTCGGTGTAGAACCCAGAATTATGGGAATTGGTCCTGTAGCTGCCAGCAATTTAGCGTTGCAACGGGCTGGCCTCACTTTTAATGAAATTGATATTATTGAACTGAACGAAGCCTTTGCCGCTCAGGCTTTGGCTTGCACCCGTCAATGGAATTTAGCGGATAATGACCCACGAATAAATCAAAATGGTGGAGCCATTGCTTTAGGGCATCCTTTGGGAATGAGTGGTGCAAGAATTACTTACTCAGCCGCCTTGCAACTTCAATTAACCCATAAAAAATACGCGCTTTGTACAATGTGTATTGGCGTGGGACAAGGATATGCGGTGGTTTTGGAAAATATGTTATAATATATTTACACCATATTGAACGAGCAATCCAATCAAAATTGCTATTCCAAAACTCAACAAAGTTCCAACTAAAATATATTCACTTTCCTTTTTATTATTATCTTTAATTCTCAACAATGATTTGGCCGCAATCAAAAAACCAATGGTTTCAAAATGTGAAGTCAACAACAGGGATAATGTAACAATTCGTTCAATGTTTCCGATAAAACGGCCGGCTCGCAACAAACCCGCATCTTTGATATTGTCACCTTCCATTATGTCATAATTTTTTACCAATGCCCTTATCAAAACATTAGCGGGCCCCAAACATAAGGTATAGCTAATTACGTAAAGCAACAATTTATTATCCTGTTTTATTAAACTTAATAAATTTAAATGGTCGAAATATGAAAATGCATTTTTATAAAAAAAGACCAAAAATGTAATAATCAAAAGGTGTAATATTTGATGAATTATAAAGCGTGAAGTTTTATTTTGACGTTCAAAATAAATGGATAAAAGCAGGTGTGATGCAGATATTATAGAGGCATACCCAATAAAATTAAACGAACCCGATAAAATCAATGACAAAACAAATAGCACCCCGGCCTTTAAACTTATTTTTTGATAAAACCCTTTATTATTTGAATTGGTAGCTTGCAAATAATAACTTGGTATCAGAATAAAATTTACCAAAATATAAGCCACATATTGAGAAAGAAGCAAATTTATAAGTGTGCTCAACTCCATACTTATTTTATTATATCTTCAAATCTTTTAATGGCTCGTTCTATGGCATTCCAGCCCACAGCTCTAAGGTTTTGATTTACGCCTGACTGTGTTATTTTTAGTTTTTCTTTTATTTCATCTTCATTCATACCCAATAATCTGTCCACAATAATTTCGCATTGTCTTGCTGTACTTCTGGTCAATAACATATCAATTAATCCAACTACAACCTCAAATTCCTGTTCCCATTGTTTATTATTTGCAAAAAATTGCAAGGTGTTTTTTATTACGATTCTTTCCTTATCATGAGTTTTATATTCCCCGATGGCTCTGCCAGTTTGATAAATTGCTTCCCCTTCAATAATACCCCTTTTTTTGTTAATCCTTTCTATTTCGCCAATTGCAATAGCCATTCTTACGCCATGAATTTTAAGATATTTACTTCGGCTGTTAGAATCTTTTTTATCTTCAATTTTTATAGGGATAGCAATTTTACTTTTAATATAGCATTTTATTATGAGTGCCACCCTTAGTGTATCAGCGGGTTTGGGAATATAGCATTCGATAAGGTCGCCTTTTGTAATTCTTGAAAAGGTATTAAATCCTGTCTCCAGTTTTTTTAATAATACCTTTAAGGCATCAAGCAGTTTGTACTTATTAGCAATACTTACACTTGTTGACCCAATAATGTCTGCCGAAATAATTCCACTTAACATTTTCTTAATTTTTTTTCAAATATAAGTATATTCACTTATAAATGGTATTTATAAGCTAATTCACTTATAAATGGTATTTATAAGCTTATTCACTTATAAATTAATTTTATGAAGGTTTATTTTTTATTTCCTTCACCATTTTGGTAGTCATAAAAGCAAGCACAATACCTGCCAAACCCAATGCCAGCCAGATAAACAAGCGATTGTAATTTTTATTTTCCTTTAAAGCATGTTGATTAGGATGATTGGATTGGATGCCAAGATGATTAATTATGGGAATATTTTTTGGAATTTTATTTTCAAAATATTTCAGGTCATATTGAGCTTCTTCCAAAGTGGAATCTCCAAACTGAAGAAAATAGGTTTTTCCTTTTTCCAATCTTGCACTCAGATAGGTTTTAAGTTGTTGAAGTTCTATAGATTCAATTTTTAAAGGTTGATTATCCTTATTTTCAATAACTAAAAACATATTTATAATTTTACGTCCATCCGTTATGGTAAACGCATTTTCAACATCTGAATTCAAAGTGATGCTTTGTGAGGGGTATTCATTACTGTAACTTCTTGAAGTAATTTCTTTATATCCATTAACCGTGTCCATGCCCAGATATTTCATATAAAGGTTTCCGTATCGCAAATACTGTTCAGGTTTTTCAACGTTTATTTTTAAAATATCTACCAAATTGGGCTCTTCTAAAAGTATCTTTACATAACTTTTTTTATCAGAACTATCTCTTTGATAAAACAAGGTTCGTAGCAATGTTGAATATTTTCCAAAAATTACTTTTTGTGTATAATTACCAACCCTTAAAATATTTAATGATAACGGCATGGTATCAATCAAGGCAATTGAAAACCAGGTGTAATTGGCCATGGGAAAGTCAATGGCTTTATAAACCATCGTGTTATTTTCGTCGCCCGGAACGGTAAATGTAAAGCCCTGATGAAGCATGTACCAATTTTTTTTATCATCACTTCCACTTATCCGTATCTTCTTTTCGCCATAGGCATTTTTCATTTCTATTACGAGATTATTGATGGCTTGATGATTTACATTACCTATAATTAAAGTTTGGGTATTTCCCTTCGACGAATTTTCATTTATTGGAAATGGAATAAAATCTTTTTCATAAAACGAGGCCACTTCATTATTTATAATATAGGGTATTTCGGTTCCGTCTTCCGCTATTATTCTTAGGTCAGCCAATGAATATTTTGAACGGGCAATTATTTGAGGTGATAATTCTATTTTATAAAATCCGTTGGTTTCTACTGTATTTATTTTTGTTTTGTACTTAAAATTTTGAGCAATAGCAGAGTTTGCCGTTAACAGAATAAATAATGATATATGTGTTTTTCTCATGTTTATTAAAGTTAAAAAATAAATTAATCTTCAATTTCAGAAGGAGCGTCAATCAACATTCCCTTTAGTTTTTGATACATAAACGAAACGATGAGCAACAAAATTCCAAGGGATATAAATGCAGCAATTTTTCCACCCTGAGTTGCATTGGATATATCGTATGTAAATAATTTTACTAATGTGAGAGTAAACAGAGAAAGAGAAATTATCCGGAGGGTTTTTAATTTTCGGGTCATACCCCAAGCCATAATTACAAACGATGTGATTCCCCACAAAATAGGCAAACAAATTTTAATACCTTTAATCCCAATACTATCTGCTGAAAAGCCGGGCTGGTACTGATTAATTACCCAAATATGAATAATTTCTGAACTCAGAATAATAACCGTAGCCACAGTAGCAAACCAGGCAAAATATCCACTCATTTTACTTCGCAGTTTAACTTTCGTTAAAAGGTATTTCCCTATCATAAATAATAAAAGTAAGGCTAAAATAGGATTAATAAAATGACTATAGAAAATTTTCTGATATATGCCATGCTCCAAATAATAAAGCCTTAAGTCAACGGTAAAGGAATTAAAAAATATAAAGAGCGAAATTATTACACACCCCAATATTACAAAGGCGGTTGACGTTTTGGTATTTTTGTATTTTATAGCAAAAAACAACGCAATTAATACAAATAGGTAATTAAACATTACCACATAATTTCCGGTTATATTACCTGTGTTAATCCAACTATCACTAACAGGCACTCCTTCAACCGAGGATGAAATATACCCGGAACTAAACGTTGAATTTAATTGAAATAACAATTCAAGAAGTGGCACCAAATAAACCAAAACCAAAGTTGCTATTTTAATAAATGAGATATACTGGTTAAGGGGTAATGTCCAAAAGTTTTGTTCGTCTTTTTTTAGTAAATATCCTTTTATGATAAAAGCAGCAATAACCACAAATCCGGTAATAAACGCCTGATTTAAAATAACCTCTAATGATTTGTTATGCGAATAAATATTTGCCCAGTCCATAATCAAACTAACCAAAGTAAGAAAGGTTACGATAATTGTTGTCTCTTTAATAAGTTTAATTCCTGATTTTTGACCCAACCATAAAAGCAATACCATCTCCATGGCCCAGAACAAAGTAATATAATTCCCTTCTAATTCAATGGGTCCCGATAAGCTCACAAAAGTTAGTACCAATCCAATGAGTAAATAAACCAGATTTTTATCCACCTGTTCTTTTTTATAAAGGAAATAGGCCACTATAAAATTAACTACAGCTACGCAAATTGTAAACAAGCCCTGGAATTCGCCTTTCTGAACAAATGATAGACTATACATCCCAACAGCATAATAAAGAAACGTATTGCTAAGCAACATGCTAATTTCAATAGGCCTGAATTTTTGTTGATTCCTGATATTATAAATCAAATTCATTCCGAAGAAAATGGCATAAAACAAGGTAGCGAAAATTAATCCCCCTTTATGGTGGCCTTGGGTTATGTTAAATTTATAAATTATCCATCCTCCAAAAATAAGGATGGTAAAAGCATAACTTATTATGTTTACCAAATTCCAGCGTTTGAAACTTGCCAGAATAAACATACCTATGTTTAAAATCAGTAAATAACTGAACAGTACTTTATAATTTCCCTCGCCCGTACTTACAAAAAACGGGGTACAAAAACCGCCGATAATTGCAATTACAGCCAATTCTTTTTTATCATAAACAATAGAAAGAAGCACCGCAAATGTTGTAATAACAATCATAATCAGGAATGCCGGTGTTTGTTCCAATAATTTATAATCCTGAAAAGCAATATAAACAGTGAAATATAAAACGGCAATTCCTCCACCAACCAAAATGGATGAAAAAGCTCTAACGCTATTTCGTATTCTATGAGCGGTTCCAATTAAGATTACACCCGATAAAATTCCGATAACTACCTTGCCTACATTATTAATATATTGATTATCGATAGCCCATTTTACCAAAAAGAAAATACCCAAAACAAAAACCCCGATACCAACCAAACTTAATAATTTCTCGCCAATGAAGCGTTCAATATCACTTTTCGGTTTTTCTTTAGCGGGAAAAATAGTTGGTTCGGTAACAGGTGTGGGTTCTGCTTTTTCATCTAAAAGTGGTAACTCAATAGGTTCTATTATTTCTTCCTCTATTACTATTTGCGGCGCAACTTCCTTAATTTCTTCTTTTATTATGGTAATAATTGGTGTGGTTTCATTGATAACCTCAGATACAGCCGGTATTTTTTCAGATTTTATTTCTACAATATCATCTTTAACTAAAGATTGCGGTTTATTAATATTTTGATACAGGGCATCAAATGATTTACGCAATTGAATAATTTCCTCAGTTAAACTTTTGACCCGATTATTTGTTGAAACACTCATAATTACTGGCAACAACAGGAATACTGCAACCACAATAAATCCTAAAAAAAATATTCCATCCATAATTTTAAATTTTTAATTTGCCAAAAGTAATTCTTTTTAAGTGTAAATATTTTTGTCATCTTAAAGTCCTTTATTTACAGGCAATTTGAGCGAATGTTGATTGTTTTTAATAATTAATGCTTGTTTTTTTGAATTAATTAAATATACATTTGAATTAACTTAATTAACTTATATAACTTAAAAATTTAAATCTATGAACACAAAAACATTACTCGCCGGATTGGTCGGTGGCGTGGCCGCGTTTTTTTTAGGATGGGGAATCTATGGATGGTTATTGGAATCCTTTATGAAAGCAAACACCAACCAATGTTTTGCTCTTGCTGACATGAAAGACATGAACATGATTGGTATGATTGCCAGCAATTTGGCATGGGGTTTTCTTTATGCCTTTATCTTAAGTTGGGCTAATGCTACCAATTTTATGTCAGGTGCTACTAAAGGTGCAATTGTTGGTTTATTGTTTGCCTTGAGTATGGATCTTTTCTTTTATTCAATGACAACCTATTTTACAAGCATGAATGGTTTATTGGTTGATGTTTTGGCCAGTACAGTTATGAGTGCGATCATTGGAGGAATTATTGGTTGGATGCTTGGAAGAGGTAACACTGCTGCCGCCTAATTAGCGCATTTAAAAAATCTTTAAAAAATGCCGGGTAAATTCATCCGGCATTTTTTATTGATCTTTTTTTAAAGTTTACCAAAAGTTAAAATTTCATCCGGTTAATACGATAATGGGATTTTAGATTAATTTTGTTTGGTAAAAATAGTTCGGAGTTCTTGGTTCTAAGTTCTGATATTTGCTGAAAAAACTTAGTACTTCGAACATAGTACATAGAACTTCAAAAAAAAATGCAATTACAAAATTACGCACAAGGCCATTGGATAGCCGGAGATGAAGGGCAAACCCTTGTAGATGCCAGCACCGGCGAGTTTATAGCAACTGCCAGTAGCCAAGGTCTTGATTTGGCCGCTATGATGAATTATGCCCGAACAAAGGGCGGGCCGGCGCTTCGCAAAATGACCTTTCATCAACGGGGAAATATGCTTAAAGCCTTAGCGTTTTATCTTCAGGAACGCAAAGAATTATTTTATCCCATCAGTTATAAAACCGGAGCTACCCGTATTGATAGCTGGATTGATATTGAAGGAGGCATTGGTAATTTATTTAGCTACGCCAGCTTGCGGAGGCAATTTCCTGATCAGAGGTTTTATGTGGATGGCGATACGATAGCATCGAGCAAAGGCGGCACGTTTATCGGCCATCATATTATGGTACCCAAAGAAGGAGTAGCCATTCATATCAATGCCTTTAATTTTCCGGTTTGGGGAATGTTGGAAAAAATTGCCGTAAATCTGTTGGCTGGAATGCCGGCTATTGTTAAACCTGCTACACTAACCAGTTTTGTTACCGAAGCAGTTACCAAAGAAATTATTCGTTCCGGCATTTTGCCAGAAGGGTCTTTGCAATTAATATGTGGTTCAGCACGGGGAATTTTAGATCATGTTACTTATCAGGATGTGGTTACCTTTACCGGAAGTGCCGAAACCGGAAAAATGCTAAAATCTCATCCCAGATTATTAGCGGAGGCGGTGCCATTTAATATGGAAGCCGATTCTTTAAACTGCATGGTATTGGGCGAAGATGCTGTTCCGGGAACAGAAGAATTTACTATTTTTATAAAAGAAGTAAGAAAAGAAATAACGGTTAAAGCCGGCCAAAAATGTACTGCCGTAAGGCGAATTATCATTCCTGAAAATTTGGTGGAAGGTGTTCAAATAGCCCTGGGAAAAGCGTTGTCTGAAACTACAATAGGTGACCCACGAAATGAAGGTGTAAGAATGGGGCCGCTTGCAGGTTTGCAACAACGGGATGATGTAAAGGAAAATCTCAATTTACTTTTAGCCGAATCTGAAATTGTATATGGTTTTCCGGATAAAGAAATTGAAGGGCTTGATATGGTTAAGGGTGCTTTTATGCAGCCCATTCTTTTGCTCAACAATTCGCCTTTTACCAAAATGTCATCGCATACCATCGAAGTTTTTGGGCCTGTAAGTACCATTTTACCTTACAAAAATTTGGATGAAGCCATTGAATTGGCCAGGATGGGAAAAGGTTCGTTATGCAGCAGTATAACTACAGCCAATAATAATACAGCCCGCGATTATGTTTTGGGAACAGCTTCGCATCATGGCCGGATTTTGGTTTTTAATAAAGAATGTGCCAAGGAAAGTACCGGGCATGGTTCGCCATTGCCAATGCTTGTTCATGGCGGGCCGGGCAGAGCCGGTGGCGGTGAAGAAATGGGCGGAAAACGTGGGGTTATGCATTATTTGCAACGCACAGCCATACAAGGTTCACCTACTACCTTAACACATATTACAGGAACCTACCAACCCGGTGGAGAATATAAGGATCCGGGAAAGCATTTATTTCGAAAACATTTTGAAGAACTGGAAATTGGGGAAACCATTATTACCCATAAAAGAACCATTACCGATGCCGATATTGTAAATTTTGCCAATGTAAGTTGGGATCATTTTTATGCACATACTGATGCCACGTCTCTCGAAGGAACTTTATTTACCGAAAAAGTGGCTCACGGTTATTTTATTTTGAGTGCTGCAGCCGGTTTGTTTGTTGACCCCGGCAAAGGTCCTGTTTTATTAAATTATGGTTTGGAAGATTGCCGGTTTACCAAACCCGTTTATGCCGGAAGTACAATTGGGGTGAAACTTACTGTAAAAGAAAAAACCGATCAGGATAAAAAAAATGAGGATGATGTGGCAAAAGGAATTGTTAAATTTTACATCGAAGTATATGATGAAACCAACGAAACAGTAGCGGTGGCAACTATTTTAACTATGGTAAAGAAACTTTATCAAAATTGAAATATATAGCGATTAAAGGCGTTTAAAGTAAATAACCAGTATTGATGAAATATAAATTTCTTGTTTTAACCTGTATAATATTTAACCTCTCTGCAAATGCCCAAATTGGCGGCACCCGAACCTACCCTTTTTTAAATCTTGACCACAGCGCTCGAGTAGCTGCGGCTGGCGGTAGCTTAATTACAGTGCGTGATAATGATATCTCATTGGCCTATCAAAATCCTGCCTTGCTTAATAAAAGTATGCATAATTATGCTACCCTTTCTTACATGAATTATTTGGCTGGGATAAACAATGCCTTTGCCGGTTATGTAAGGCATTACGATAGCATTGGTACATTTTCGGCTAATATATTTTTTGTAAATTATGGCAAAATAAAAGGCTACGATCAGGATGGAAATTATACCCGCGAGTTTACTTCACAGGATTATAATTTTCAAATTGGATATGGTGAACATTGGAAAGACAAATTTTGGTACGGGATTAATTTTAATTTTATTTACTCAGCCTTAGAAGCTTATGTATCCACGGCAGGAGCATTTAATGCCGGTGGTATTTATTTTAATAAGGAAAAACGGTTTACGGCTACGGTTTTAGTAAAAAATTTAGGAGTTCAATTTATACCTTATTATGAAGATCATTACGAACCATTACCTCTGGATATTCAAATGGGTATTTCAAAAAAATTAAAATTTAATCCGCTTAGTTTTTCAATAATAGCCCACGATCTTCAAACTTGGGATTTAACCTACAGAAATCCTAACAAGCGAAATAAAACCATAGATTTGGAAACCCAAAAGGAAAAAATTGAAAAAATACCGGTAGGTGAAAAAGTAATGCGGCATTTTAATTTTGTGGGTGAATTGCTTTTTTCCGATAATTTTAATGTGATGTTTGGTTATAATTACCAACGACGAAAAGAACTTTCGCCTGAACAACGCAAGGTGGTAACAGGATTTTCATGGGGATTAACATTTAACCTTTTAAAATATCGTTTTTCATATGGTATGGCCTCATACTATCCCGGACAGCCAAGTTTTAATTTTTCGGTATTAAAAAATATGGTCGATTTTAAAAAAAAATAAATATTCTTCAGGTCTTAATTTTCTCCTTTTTGGCCAACTTATACCATATAATTGCAGAAACTACAATAAGCAAAATTGCAATAAATTGAGAATAGGTAAGTATTCCGCCAAACAAAAATCCACGCTCGTCATCCCCTCTAAAGTTTTCATTAATTACCCGGCCAATGCCATAAAGCATTATATATATCAAGAATAACTGTCCGTTGAATTGTTGTTTTTTTGAAACCAGAAATACGATTAAAAGGGTTATTAAATTAATTGCAATATCAAAAAGTTGCGTTGGATATAATGGAATATTTTTAGGATTGGCAGCCGATTTAGGATTGGAAAATATAACGCCAAATGCATTATCGCAAACTTTTCCATGACAACATCCTGCTAAAAAACAACCCAATCGCCCTAATGAATGTAACACAGGCCCTCCAAAAGCTACCCCGTCCATAAAAGGCCAAAAGGCTATCTTTTTTTTGCGAAGCCAAAAATACATAGTAGGAACTACCAAAAGCAATGAGCCATAAAACACAAAACCATTGCCGAAATTCTTTAACATCAACGATGGATTGTCTAAATATTTTGAAGGCTCTTCCAAATAAAAAAGAAGTTTACCACCAACAAATGCTGCCAAAAAACTCCAAAGAAATAGTTCTGATAAATTATCTTTATTTATTCCAAGTGATTTGGTTTTGTAGAGAATAATAAAATAAGCGACCATTATTCCTATTCCAATGCACAACCCATAAGAATTAAAAACGAATTGATGAGGCAAAAAACCTCTTAAAAATTCGGGGGTATTAAAACTAAATAATTGTGGATACATAAATTATGGAGCTGCGGGCAAACAAGGATTACATTGCTTAATAGTGGCTAATTTTATTAAAGTATCCTGGTTAATCATATCCACTATTAACAAATTATCAGCAATAAATTTTTTATAGCAATTATACATTTCCTTTTGTCGGGTATATACCTCCGCTGAATGATAAATACTGACGAAAATTTGAGTAATATCATTGGTTTTTAAGGTGATTTTGCCTTCGCTATTCGTCTTATAAATTATCGGTTTAGCATCCTTCGAATTCAGATACACCATAATTTCATTGTTGGCCAAGGGTTTCATTGTTGCCATTTCCGTTATCATTTCATCCGGCGGAGCTGCACCGCCACAGTACATTTCTGAATAGTCAATGGCAATAGTTTTGTAGGTTAAAACCGTTTGTTTGCCCGCACGGCAATGGCTAAACATGGCAATAATAATTAAAGCGTAAATAATTGGGTAGATTTTCATTTTATTAATAAAATAATAATTGGTGTAAGATTGATTCTTAAATAAGCATCGAAAGTATAGGTTTTATTTGAAACTTTAAACCGTTCATTTTTTTTAATAAAATATTATTTCATATGTAATTAATATTTATTTTTTAAACTATGGTCATATGGAATACCCAATTTCATTCCCAGTTGGTTTGAACTTTGTGCTTATGGGTATTTCATTGAATCAATTTACTATCTATAAAGTAAGAGTTTCAATGTGTCTATTAATTAATATTTTATGACAAAATAGTGGATTAATTCATAACAATCTCTAACTATTTTTGTACTATATAATTACAGATAAGTCATGAAAAAAAATTACATATTTCTCTTCGGTTTGATTTTTATGAGCCTCACAGGTTCAGCATTGACCAAGGTTACCTTCAGGGTAAACATGAAAAATGAAACGGTTTCGGCCAACGGAGTGCATATACCGGGTAGCTATCAAACAGCCGCAGGCATGGCAGCCGATTGGGATCCAAGCGATGCCAATGTAGAGGCCATGGATTTAGATGGGGATGATATTTATGAATTAACAGTTAGTGTTCCACCCGGTTCTTATGATTTTAAATATGTAAATAATAATGATTGGATGGAAGGTGTAGAAGATGTTCCTTTAAACTGCCAATCAACTTCAGGTAGCGACAACAGGGAGGTAATTGTTGGAGCTACTGATATTATCTTAGATATTGTTTGTTTTTCAAGTTGTACAAATTGCAAGGCGGCACGAATCGTTACATTTATGCTTGTTGATTCAAATTTAAAATTTACCAATGTAAAGTTTAATCTTCAGATTAACGGCAATTGGATTGAATTTACTGGCTATGACAACGGAACGAATTGGGATAAAAAAGCGGGAGATTATATTTTTACCGGAAGGTATTTTACCAAGCACGGCAACTATGAATGGATGGCAACCAATAATGGCTCTTCGGTTATTCAAGGCATTAATCCCAAATTTAAAATGGACAGCCTTGGCAAAATAACCGGTGATACAGTTTATCGAATTCCAAAATTCGGGGCTTTGATTGGTGTAACGTTCAATATTGATATGAGTAAGGAAACGGTGGATGCATCAGGCGTTTATGTTTCCGGTAATTTTTTGGAAAGTCTTCAAAATCCTATTACTAATTGGGATAAGGATACCCTGAAAATGACACCCCGATATCCCGGATCACAAGTTTACACTCTCACCTTAAAAATGTATGCTGGTAATTATGTCTGGAAAATATGGAATGGAAAAAAAAGTCCTCCTAACGATGACTTGCCCGCCGAAACCTATAATTTTACCTCGGGAGGATGTGGCGAACCAAATGGTACCGGAGGACATAACAGAAATCTTTTATTTAAAGGCGCAACAACTGCCAAAGTATTAAAAACTTATTACTTCAATTCATGTAATGAAGCAGCATCAATTAGCAAAATTAAGGAAATAAAATTTGGTGCAAATCCTAATCCGGCAAATCTTTATACATCCGTTTCATTTAATAATTGCAAGTTGGTGAATTTTATTACTATAACAGACTTAACCGGGCGTGTTGTATTAACCCAAAACGTAAACAGCAATAATGTTGATGTAAATCTTGAAGAATTGAACAAAGGAATTTATTTGGTAAATGCTTTTGGAAAAGACGGAACTTTTGGAGTTCAAAAATTAATAAAAAATTAATCGGATAATAATTGTTTACGAAACAGGCGACCATTTAGTCGCCTGTTTTATTCAATAAAAAAAATAAAACCCTCTACTTGAAAATTTGAAAATCGTTTTACCCTTGAATTGTATTATAAAACTATTTTTGAATAAATTTTATTTAAAAATGATTAACATTAAAAAAGGACAACTACCCGACTTTTATTTTCAATTGGCAGTAAAAAAACCAATTCCAGTCAGGTGTTATCAAATGCCGGAAGCCTTTCGCGTGGAAACAATGGAAGGCCAATTGGAAGGCAAAGCAGGAGATTATTTGATGGTGGGTATAAAAGGAGAAATGTATCCATGTGACTTGGCTATTTTTGAGGAAACCTATGATTTAATAAAAGCTGAAGGTTGAGGTTGAGGTTAAGGTTAAAAGAAGATATATAGGAAAAAAGACAAGGTTAAAGGATTAGGGTTAAAGAATAAAAAAAATAACCAAAATACAATTAAAGACGAATAGACACTAAAAATAAACGAACCTTTATCCCTTAACCTAAACCTAAACCTTTAAAAAAAAATGAGCACTTTAATTAACCGATTCAAATCATCAGGACCCAAACGAATTTTATCATTAGACGGAGGAGGAATTCGTGGGGCATTAACCTTGGGTTACCTCAAAAAATTAGAGGATATCCTTAAAAAACAAAATGGAAATAACCCAAACTTTAGACTAAGCGATTATTTCGATTTGATTGGCGGAACTTCCACAGGTTCAATAATAGCTGGAGCTTTAAGCATTGGCATGACCGTGGATGAAATCAAAAATCTGTATATGGAATTGGGTGGCAAAATATTTGGTGAAAAACGCAATTGGTGGAATCCTTTTGAAACAGCCAAATTTTTAAAAGCGAATTATAACCATGCCAATTTGGAAAAAGGATTGAAAAATGCTTTTGGCGACATCACCTTGGGAAGTGATAAAATTAAAACCGGAATATGTGTGGTTGCCAAACGGGCCGACACCAACAGCATTTGGCCATTACTAAATCACCCCGAGGGTAAGTTTTATGATACCAAAGAAGGCCGAAATAAAAATATCATGCTGTGGCAAGCCATACGGGCCAGTTCGGCAGCTCCCACTTATTTTGCTCCGCAAATGATTGATGTGGGAGAAGGATTGCGGGCAGCCTTTGTTGACGGGGGGGTAAGCATGGCTAACAATCCTGCATTTACATTATTAATGGTGGCTACACTTGGCGGATTTCCCTTTCATTGGCCTACAGGTGAGGACAAAATTTTATTGGTTTCGGTAGGAACGGGATATAGTATTTTTAGTAAAATGACCAAGGAAATAGATGATGCCACCATGCTTACCTGGGCGGCCAATGTGCCCGATATGCTGATGCAGGATGCCAGTTGGCAAAATCAAATTGTTTTGCAATGGCTCAGCAATTCACCAACAGCTAAAAATATGGATATGGAAATAGGAGATTTAAATGGCGATTTAATTTCGGGAGAACCCAAACTTAGCTACTTGCGCTACAATTTTGCCATTACCGAAAATAATCTCAACGGCCTGCAATTAGGTAAAACCTTTAATCAAAAAGACGTGGACAGCCTTGTAGATATGAGCAATGCCGATAACCGGGAATTACTATATAAAATTGGGGAAAAGGCCGCTTCCGAAATTAAGGAAGAACATTTTGGGGAGGGATTTAAGATTTAACAACTTTTTAAAAGTTGTAAAATCTCAGAAAATAGAACTCAGAACATAGAACTTTACCAAGCCTATTCCTTCACCACCTTCACTCTACTCACCCTATCCTCTATCTTCAAACTTAAAAAATAAATTCCTTTGGGGTAATCAAACGAAATGGATTGTTGGCCACCATCAAATTTTTGCGAATCCAATAATTGACCTTGACAATTGGAAACAGAAATTAAAGTACCTGGTAAAATAATCTTAGTATTGATGTTTAGCAAGTTCCCAATTACCGGGTTTGGAAAAAAAATATTGGAAGTTAAATCTAAGTTATTAACGGAAGCATCCTTTTTTACCATGATTGAAAAATTGTCAATGGTATCGGGTTGTGCAATGGCAAATGTTCCTATTTTAGCATAAATCAATAAAATAATTTGAAGTGGAAATGTTCCAACTTTTGTAGGTGTGCCATTAACTAATGCACAGCCTGTTTCGGCTGGAGTATATGTTTTTGAAGTTTTATTCAATTGAAATGTAAGCCCGTTGGGGATTCCCTTAACTTCAGTGATGGTAGCTGAGTCAATGGTTGCTTTGGTAGGATTACCAAAAACAATAACCATGGTATCTTTAATAATTTTAAATTGAATAACCTCGTTATAGGCTATTCCTAATAAGGCATCCGGCAATTTATTGGGATAAAATCCGGGTTTGGTTATGTTATTATCAGGAGTGCACTGCGCACTAAGTTTTAATCCTGTAAAAATAAATAGTGAAAGTATAAGAAGATTTTTGCTCATTTGAATATTTATTTATGAACTACAATTTTAAGCTTTTTAACACATGTCTCAAAATTATTTTGATGACTGCTTTTATGTATGGAGGATTTTCTCAATCTCAGGTTTTAGTTAGGGGGGTCATTATGAATAAAGATTCCTCGATGATGATTGATAAAGCTTATATTAAAAATATTAAGGCTAAAACCGGAACGCTTTCCAACGACTCAGGATTTTATAAAATAATAGCTAATTACGGCGATGAACTGGAATTTGGCAAAACCGGATTTGTTACAAAACGATTGGTTTATATGGGCGAAACCGTTTTAAATATCACTCTTTTAATATCTGAAAACTTGTTGGATGAAATTGTAGTTTCGGCTTCTCGAGGAGAGCAATCATTGAAAAATACTTCTGTTTCGATGGAGGTAATAAAACCGTATATAATAGAAAATAAAAACCCGGCCACGGCTGAAAATTTAGTTGACCAAATACCCGGGGTGCAGGCTGTAAACGGGCAGGTAGTAATACGAAGCGGCAGTGGATGGAGCTATGGAACAGGCAGCCGGGTAATGGTGATGTTGGATGGAATGCCCATGCTATCAGCCGATGCGGGGCAAGTTCAATGGTCGTTTTTGCCGGTTGAGAATATTGAAAATATTGAAGTAATAAAAGGGGCATCCTCCGTTTTGTTCGGCTCCTCGGCTTTAAATGGGGTTATTAATATTCGTACACGTAAACCTACACTTACACCCGAAACTAAAATTTCTACCTTCTATGGATTTTATGATAAACCAAAAAGCGATGGGCTGAATTGGAACAATGGAAAAGCATTGTCGGTATATGGTATCAGGGCGTTTCATTCGCGTAAAATCCGGAGAAATTCATTCACCATTTCACTAAACGGATATAAGGATGATGGCTACCGCATGAGTGATGGCGATCAACGGATACGGTTAGGTATTCAATACCGCAGCGATTTACCAGGGTTAAAAGGATATGCGGGTATAAACGGGAATGTACAAGATGGTAAAAGCAGCTCGTTTTTGCTTTGGGAAAATGATAAACTGGCTTACACCGCCCTAGATAGCAGTGTTACCAATAACACATCGTTTCGCTTAAATATTGACCCATATCTGGTAATTAATAAAAACGGTTGGAAACATTTGTTACAGGGCAGGTTTTATAAATTATCGAACAAGGTTGATGACAATGCAGCAGGTAGCAGCAACCAAAGCAATTTTTCAAAATCATGGTTTGGCGAATATCAGATATCACGAAGTATCACATCTAATCTTAAAATTATTTCGGGTTTAGTTGGAAATTATGCAACTACTGAATCACCCCTTTATCAGGGAAACCAAACTGCCACAAACAAAGCTGTTTATTTTCAGGCCAACCAGAAAGTCGGTAAATGGAATTTGGATGCGGGTTTGCGTTATGAAAATTACACCCTAAATAAATATAAAGAATCAAAGCCGGTGGTAAGGGCAGGTGTGAGCCGCGAAATTACAAAAGCTACATTTTTAAGGGCATCGTTTGGACAAGGGTATCGTTTTCCAACCATTGCTGAATCCTTTGTATCTACTTCGGTAGGTCCTTTAAAAGTTTATCCAAATAGCACCCTTAAATCAGAAAAAGGTTGGAATACGGAAATTGGAGTAAAACAGGGAGTGAGACTCGGAAAAATGAATGGCTTGTTGGATATTGCTGCTTTTTGGATGGAATACGACCGAATGATGGAATTTACAGCCGGCCAATGGGAACGGAAACCTAAACCTCCCTACTATGGATTTGGATTTAAATCTTTAAATGTGTCGAAAGCTCAAATTCGCGGGTTGGATATGTCGTTTGCCGGAAACCTTAAATGGAAACAAGCTGAAATGAAATGGTTGGGAGGTTATACCTTTTCGCATGCAATAGCCTCAAAGCCAGATGAAATTTTTTATAAAGACTCCTCAGGTAAATCTCTTTCCTTTAGAAATACAAGCAGTGATAAGAATGGAAATTTTTTAAAATACCGCCCTAAGCATTTAGTCAGATTGGATGTTCAGTTTGAATACAAATCCTGGGAGGCAGGAATAAGTGTACGCTATAATAGCTATCTTCAAAATATTGACACAGCCTTTGTTAACTTTCCAATAAATCTTTTTGTTCCGGGTATCCAAACCATACGCGAACAAGGAAAAAACGGGGATTATATTATTGATTTAAGATTTGGTAAATCGTTTAAGCACCTTAAATTATTGTTTTTAATCAACAATCTTTTAAACCGGGAATATATGACGCGGCCTTGTGATATGAGGCCTCCGCGAAGTTTTATGTTGCAGATGAACTGGAGAATTTGAATATATATTTTTGAAAAAAGGTAAATTTGAATATAAAAAATAATAGGGGATGAAACGTAATATGAACTTTCCATCCCAGCGAAGGTAGTAGTAAGAACACACTTTCACAAACAACAAGCCATCCATCAGTTGTTTCTGCTGTTGAACAGAACCAAAGGTAGCCCCATTCGGCAGCACTGAATATTGATTCTTCGGTAACTTTTGTTTATAATTGTAATGTTTTTTAAAGAAATAATTTTTATTAAAGTTGAAAAATTAAATCACTGATAATCTTTATTATACAAAACCAAAATATCCAAAATTCGGGCTTAAATAGCTGAAAAACAGACCCTTTGCAGAATATTAAAAACCCATATATATATGTGCAACGGTTACCTACAACATAAGGAGTCAACGAACTTCAGAAGCGCTTTGATGCTAGGCAAAGCCTTTTTACCTGAAATTATCCATTAGTAAGGACATAAATTATTAAATCTCCTTAATACACCCATTTTACCCGGCCGGCTACCTTTTGCTACTTTCAACACAGGATTAAATCGAACCTCCGCCTTCTAAGGGGCGGAGCTGCGTTTAATCCTTATATGTTGTACGCCGTTTTTAAAGTATTTCTTGGAATATAAAACTTTCCCAATCCTGGGTTAGATTGAAGAAGGTTTTTTTCGGCAAATATGCTTCTATCTTAA
The DNA here is from genome assembly GCA_964355045.1 of uncultured Chitinophaga sp. GTDB lineage: Bacteria > Bacteroidota > Bacteroidia > NS11-12g > UBA9320 > JABWCE01. The sequence goes on from CAYHCM010000007.1 coordinate 42,018, forward strand.
AATTATCACCATGGTAAATAATACCAATAGCATTGGGAAAATGAATCACAGAACTAAAATCAGTAAAAAATTTTGGGATACGCAAGAAGTACTTGGTCTTTTTTGTGGAGTCCAATGGATCGTTTATAATCATTGGATATTTCATATCAAGTGCAGAATCCAATTCTACTTTAGTGTACTCATTTTTTAATGATGGGTCTTTAAATATTCCATATTTCTGATTAGTTGAGTTTTTTAGTCTGAAATTTTCAAAGTGAGTATAGATTCTGTCTAAAATAATCCCATTCAGAGGCTCTAACTGTCTTTCTGTTAATTCAACGGTATATCCAAAATTACCAAGTTTATCAGTAATAACATTTTTGGTGTATTCGGTTAAATCTTGGTTAATACGGGTTGAGTCAACAATTGGTGTATTTGATGAAAAAAGGAGATTTGAAAGAATAGTGATAAATTTCAAATCATTTTGAGAAATGAACTTTTGGAAATCATCCAATTTAATATAGAACACAACACCCAATGCTAGTTGAATGCCTGTAAATTCTCTACGAGCCATTGGAGCAATTGCTTTTAGTTTGATTTGTTGGATAGTTTCTTCGGGCTTTGATAGACCGGTAAACTGAATCAAAAATCCTTCTATCCTTAGACTTGTATCAACATTAATGGCAGATGGGTCTATTAAGATCAAGGAGTCATGGTCATATCCATAAACTGGGAACTTCCCGTTTTTTACTTGTTTAATAATTGTCTTTCCAATAGTGGCAAGCCTAATCTGTATTGAGCTAAGAACTTTATTGTTGGAAGTGGTAAATTCCTGTGCATAACCTTCAGGAAATACACAAAATGCTAGGATAAATATAAGTAATTTTTTCATGTTACGAGAGGTTTCCCAAAATGGCGTTCAAATATTTGGGCATACCAGAAGGACGACTTCTACTACAAAGTTATCCAGCGAAAACGAAACTCCAAACATTCACAAAACTTTCCAACGGAATAGCGAGATGAGCCTTTTTGGTATGCCGTATTAGCGGTGGAAATTTTAGCTCTTATAATCTTAAATAATTAAGCTTAACCTGATTAATAAAAAGGATGATATAGGTTAGTTGGCAGACAGAATGAAATTAGTATGTTTACCGTTTAGGCCTTTAGTTAATTAATAACAGCCTTCGTCTTGACCAACCTGGTACTATCCCCATCAAAATTTGTCTCAAAATAATAAACATCATTTCCTTCTATAAAAATCCTTTTTTGCAAATCTTCGTCCGACATTTCATCGCAAAAAGTTGGAACCAGAAACATTTCCATAAGTTGTTTCCAATTTTTATTTACAAACGTAAAAGTTGTCATGGCATAGGTACAGCCATGGTTTGGCGGCGAGTAAACTGTTAATTCATCCCCTGCAATGCCATTTAAATCGCCTTCATTTATAAGCCAAATCCAATTTCGATCGCAGGAAAAAGGCAATGATTTTATACTATCGGATGAAAAATTAATCTCTAATTGAAATGGTTCTTCCTCCAATATTCCTTCTTTTAATATTTTGGTAGAAGTATTTTCCAAAATACCGTCGCCATTAAAATCTCCTGAAATTCGTTGGCCAATTTTAGGCTGAATTGCTTCTGATTTTTTGTTTTTGGTAGTGTCTGAAATAAAGTTTACATCGTTGCTTCGGATTTGATTGCAGGCGGAAAATAATTGTATCACCATCAATAAAAAAAGGGCTGGTTTAATCATAGTGTTTCTTTTTTTTATTCAATTGTAATTTCATCAATAAAAATAAATGCCTCACCACCTGCACCCAAATGCCAATCGGGAAGTTTGCCATAATTTATGGCTTTAATTTTTATATACCGAAATGTTTCGGAAAGCCTGTCTATTTCACATTCTTTGCGCAGCACTTCATAGCTTTCATCTTCAAATAAATTTTGGCGAATACCAATTTCACTAAAACTAATCCCATCGTGTGAACCATAATAATACACGGTAGTGGGAAATAAAATCCAGGAACGGGTATCGCGGAGAAAACCTGCTTTTATTTTATTTATCTTCTTCTCCACTTGTAAATCAAGAATGGCTTCAAAATCCTGACCCTGATAGCCCTGCCACCTTCCTTTGCGCCAATCGGTATCTCCCAATAGCCCGTCAATTAATCCTTCATCACCATCAGCCGTGTATTGCGGATTGTAAGTGCTGTTAATTTTAATCGTGAAGTTGTTGGGTTTTTTGTAGAAATAAGCAATGCTCGTATCACTTAGCGTTGGATAGTTATAATTACGCAATTCCTTTTCCGATTCCAAAACGGAATGGATTGCAGTAATTTTAGAATTTTTCTTAATAATAATTGGTTTCTTATAGGTTAAAAAACTATCCTGATTAATTTTATAGAATATATAATTATCGAGAGGAATTTGCCTATTGTTTAGTTTAATTTCAAGCCGCATGGAATCTTTAAAAACCATTGAAATATTAATAATTATCGGACTTGAAATATAGACTTTGTGATTGTAATCTTCGCTAGTTTCTCCAATTTGATCTTTTGAATACGCTTCAAAACCAAAAATGTATAAAGATTTATTCCTGTCTAAAAAAAAACTATTAGACTTTTCAAATACAAGATTTTGTTTGTCAATGTATTTTTTATAGTAAGATTTATTTTTGATTGCGTTCAAATTCTTGAATACTTCAAAATTAAAATTATCACTTCTAATTTTGACACTATCAAAAATCATGTTGCCAAAATTATATCTGCTAAACACGGGGCATGAAGGGTAAAATCCCATAGAACTAAAAACGTACCAAGCACTCATTTGGCCGCAGTCCTCATTGCCGCACAATCCATCTGGGGTTGGCTTGTATAAACTATTGCATATTTTTTTTACATATTTTGTAGATGAATCTATATTATCAAAGAGATAGGGAATATGATGGCTCGGCTCATTTCCATGAGCATATTGGCCTATCATTCCTGAAATATCGGATTGTTCTCTGCCTGTAGTTTTTGAATCCACATTAAAAAGTTCAGAAATTCTATTGCGGAAATTTACTTCATTAATATCATGTGGAATTGCAAACGAGTATTGCCAGGCGTTGGCTTCGGTATAATTATTATCCACCCTTTTTGGGTCAAATGGGCTAAGCCATCCGCCATTTTTTCGAGGTCTCATAAAACCAGAATCAATATCTCTAACATTTCTCCACCCATTACTCAGCTTTTCAAAATAATTTGCGTCATCTTTAATTCTCAATTCCTTGGCTATTTCTGAAACACAATAAAAATCATAACTGTATTCCAAGGTTTTACTCACACTTTCACTTTCATCTTCAATTGATAAAAATCCTTTTTCTCTGAATTTATCCAAGCCAAAGCGGTTGCTCATGGCCTCGGCTTTTACTGCGGGGTAAATATCTTTTAGGTCATCAATAGTAATTACACCTTTATTATAAGAATCCAAAATTACACTCACGCTATGAAACCCAATCATGCAATTTGTTTCGTTGCCCCACAATTCCCACATGGGTAATCGGCCGCTCTGTTCATATTGGGCCTGAAACGATTTTATAAAATCATAGCTTCGTTTTTTATCAATAATATTTAAAAGAGGATGCAAAGCCCTGTATGTATCCCACAATGAAAATACGGTGTAATAATTAAAACTAATGGCTTGATGAATTTGCTTATCGCGGCCCATATATCTTCCATCCACATCGTTCATAATATTGGGGTGAATCATGCAATGGTAAAGGGCTGTATAAAAATTTATCTTCTCATCCTTCGTTCCTCCATACACTTTTATTTTATTCAATTCTTTGTTCCAGGCAGTGTTGGCATCTTGTTTCACTTTTTCAAAATCCCAATGGTTTAGTTCTTTATCCATATTGGCTTTGGCACCTGCTTCATCCACACTCGACAAGGCTGTTTTTATTAAAATTTTATCACCTATTTTTACATTATAACCCAAATTTACCTTGGTTTCACCTTTCTCATTTTTGCTGATAATGATTTGATCCGCATCGCGACTAACTTCAAAATAATAAAACATTAATTGATTTTCGGCCCAAGCCTTTGAACGTCTTAATCCGGAAAAGGTATGTTTGGTTAACTCTATAATTTTCCCTTCAAGCAATTCATCTCGGTGTTTTAAATTTAAAGTAATCCAAGCATATCCATTTTGAGAATAGGAATATTGCTGCAGCCCGACCCTTAATGTGGAAGTTAGTTCTACTTTAATTCCGTTATTTAATTTTACTGAGTAATACCCAGCCTTTGAAATTTCGTTTTTATGAGAAAATGAATTTCCTAAATCTTCAATTCTATCATTTACTGCATTCATTTCCCATTCGCGGTTTATGCTGCTTGGGTTAAAAGCAATGTCGCCATAATCGCTGCAACCGGTTCCGCTTAGATGGGTATGGCTAAAGCCGTAAATAATAGAATCGCTATAATGGTAACCACTACATCCATCCCAACTCCCGTCAATCCTTGTATCAGGGCTAATTTGTACCATAGCAAAAGGCATCGTAGCACCGGGAAAAGTATGGCCATGCCCACCTGTTCCAATCATAGGATTTACAAATTGGGTGTAATTTTTTTGGGCATTAACACAAATGTTTAAACAAATAAGAAGTAGAAGAATTGGATTTTTCACGAATAAAAAATTGAGATTACGAAATTAATCAAAAATCTCAATCACCAAATGGTTCGAATCCCTTTTAAGTCCAAGCAATTGCTCAGCCCTGCCTCGATTTATAGCAATTACCAAATAATTATTTTCATCAAAAAAACACACTTTACCACCTTCGGCTACATCCGAATAGCTCGTATGAATTTCATCCACCGTTTCGAACCGACTTAATTGGATGGTAAATTTTTTGATTCCAACCGTGGCTTCAAAAAAATCGCGGGTTAGCGTAGTGTAGGCATTTCCGAAGGTATCAAAATAAATAATATTGAACATGATGATATTCCCTTTTACCACTGGTTTTTGCATCACCATATTAATAATATTTTCCTGTTTTCCATTTAGTTTTTCAAGATGATAGTCGCAATCAATTAGAAGTTTTATATAATTTGGAAAACTATTTTTAAACGAAAAATAATCGCTTTCAGATACTTCAAAACGCTTGTATGTAAATTCACCTTCGCTAAAAACCATTGGAATTATCCCGTTATCGGCTGCTACCAAAAACTGATTATTCATTTGCCCGATGATTAAAGCCTTATGCACATCAAGGCTCGAATCAACTCCAACAGCATGTATAGTATTGGCCGGAAAATGAAAAATGCTGTTTTTTAATATAAATGACGTTTCAATAAGTTTGAATGGGGAAATACTGTGGGTAATATCAATAACGGTACATTCGGGTAAAATTTTGGCAATTTTCCCCTTTAGCTCAGCTACAAAATGAGAGTGTGACCCAAAATCGGTGGTGAGGGTTATAATAGGCAAAATATTTGGTTTGATTATTTTAAGAACAAATGTAGATTTGAAAAAAATAAATTGTCAAAAACATAGTAACACTGTTTCTATTAAAGTAAACGCTTTTGCACTGGTTCATTTAGTATAACTTTTTTAAAAAAAAACTAACAAACGATTGACCGAAAAAATCCTACTCATTGAAAGAACCGATCCGGCTGTATTTTTTGGATCAAACAACAATTATTTTAACCTTCTCAAAAAAGTATTTCCGTTATTAAAAGTTTCTGCCAGAGGAAATGAAATAAAGATATCGGGGCCTGAAAATGAAATTTCAGAATTTGAGCAAAAAACCGAATTGCTTCAAACGCTAATAAATACTCGTTCCACCCTTAGTGATGATGAATTATTTAAACTTCTTACAGGTGAAACTGTAAATAGTCCAAATGATGTGGATAAAAACGGAAACGAAGTGCTGCCGGATAATGTATTGGTGTATGGGCCAAACGGACGAGTGGTAAGAGCCCGAACTCCCAACCAAATAAAACTGGTAAAGGAAGTGGACAGAAATGATATTGTTTTTGCCATTGGACCTGCCGGTACCGGAAAAACCTATACGGCTGTAGCCTTGGCGGTAAGGGCTTTAAAAAATAAATTGATAAAACGAATTTTTTTGGTTCGTCCGGCTGTAGAGGCGGGTGAAAATCTCGGGTTTTTGCCTGGTGATTTAAAAGAAAAAATTGACCCTTATTTACGACCGCTTTACGATTCCTTACAGGATATGTTGCCGGAGGATAAATACAATAAGTATATCGAAAACCGAACCATCGAAATAGCACCCATGGCATTTATGCGTGGCCGAACGCTGGACAATTGTTTTGTGATTTTGGATGAAGCTCAAAATGCTACCAATACACAGTTAAAAATGTTTTTAACCCGAATGGGGCCTAATGCCAAGGTAATTGTAACCGGTGACATTACTCAGGTAGATCTTCCGCCTAAAATGGAATCAGGTTTGATTAAAGCACTAAAAATTTTGGATGGAATTAAAGGAATAGAAACTGTCTTTCTGGATGTGGAAGACGTAGTGCGGCATCCTTTGGTAAAAGAAATAATTAAAGCTTATGGCAGGGCGGATACTGTTAATAAATAATTATTTGAAAATTTGGAGATTGTCAGACTTGCTCAGGGGTTTCGTTAAATAATGAAGGTGGAGGATAATGTTGACAAATGATTAATACTCATTAAACCCAATTGTACATTTGAAAATGTAACAACCTCAAAATCAGCCTCAACCTTAACCTCAACCTTAATTATTCAACATCATTGGCATTATAAGCATAAGCATGTTTTCGGCTTTTTCTTTTTCATTTGGCAAAATAATACCTGCTCTGTTGGGCGTACTCATTTCCATTTTAATGGTTTCCAAATCAAGGCTTCCCAATAATTCGAGTAATAATTTGGAATTAAATCCTATTTCAAGGTCTTCACCGGTATAATCGCAAGCTAATTTTTCAATGGCTTCATTACTTAAATCAAAATCCTCAGCCGAAATACTCATTTCGCTTCCTGTAAACTTCAAGCGTATTTGATGGGTTGATTTATTAGAATAAATTGAAATACGTTTAACCGAATTGTGAAGATCTTCCCGGTTCATAATAAGTACATTCGGGTTATCCTGAGGAATAACTGCATTGTAATCCGGATATTTTTCATCAATAAAACGACAAATAAGTTTGGTATCGCCAAATGAGAAAAAGGCATTGGAACGATTATAATCCAACTGAACCGGAACTGAAGCCCCCATCAAACTTGTTTTTAAAAGATTCAAAGCTTTTTTCGGTAAAATAAAACTATGAACCACACCGGGCTTAACATCATTTCTTTCTACTTTTACCAACCTATTGGCATCGGTAGCCACAAAAGTTATTTTATCTTCTTCCAATTCTACAAAAACTCCTGTAAGATTAAGTCTTAGCTCATCTGTTCCTGTGGCAAACAGAGTTTTTGCAATACAATTTTGAAGAGTTTCAGAGGCTATGGTAAACGATGATTCCGATTCGGTTTCGGGTAATTTTGGAAAATCTTTTCCGGGCTGTCCAGCTAACTTATAATTACCAAACTCCGATTGAATTTGTACCTGAAATGTTTTTTCATCTATGGTAAATGTTACCGGTTGGTTTGGCAGTGATCTCAGCGTTTCTATAGTTAGCCGTGAAGGTATAGCCACCGAAATTTTACCATCCGATTCAATTGACATCACCGTAGTCATGCTTGTTTCCAAATCAGTGCTGGTAATACTGAGATTGGTTTTATCTATCTTAAACAGGAAGTTTTCAATTATTGGTAAAGTGGGTTTGCTCACAAGCGTTCCACTTATTTTTTGTAAATGTTCCACTAAGGACGTGGTGTTGGCAATAAATTTCATAGCAGGCAAAAATACATAACTCAAAGTATAGATTTCAACAAATAATGAGGAGTTTTATACAATTAAATTGAATTAGAAAAAAATTACGGATATGAATTGGCAGAACATCATTTAATAAACAATTTTAAAATACAATTTGGCTGTAAATAGGGCGATGCAGAACTTTTATTTTGAAATATTTTCATCAAATCGTTGAATTATGAAAAATATTAGTTGTTTATTAAATGGTTAATAATATATTTGCCCCCCAATCAATTACTATAAAAAGAAAAAATCGGTTTATTAAATCATTGACCGTTTAAAATATTGCCTATTGAAAAAATACCAGAATAACGAAGCCCACTCTTATGTGGGCTTTGTTTATTATATAGGTTAGAGTTGTGACGTATGCTGTTTTCAAGTAAAATTTTGTATGGCTTCAATTCAATCCCCGTTTATTTTATTTCATCACATTTATATTAAAAGAAAAAATGAAATCTATCTTTAAAAAAGGCGATATAAAATCATTTTCAAGAACAATA
>CAYHCM010000007.1:50477-60724 GCA_964355045.1 uncultured Chitinophaga sp.
AAAAATGAAATCTATCTTTAAAAAAGGCGATATAAAATCATTTTCAAGAACAATAATAGAATCGGATATAGCCACGTTTGATGCCGGAACTGTTCATCCGGTATTGGCAACCTTCGCTATAGGTCGTGATGCTGAATGGGTGTGCAGGCTTTTTGTAATTGATATGAAAGAGGATGATGAGGAAGGAATAGGTACATTTTTAGAAATAGAACACAAAAGCCCTTCATTTTTGGGTGAAACCATAATTTTTACCGGAATATTTGATGAACACACTGGAAACAGTGTAATTTGCAGTTTTAAAGCAGAAGCAGGTGAACGCCTGATTGCAACAGGCCGCACAGGACAAAAAATATTAAAGAAGGAAAAAATTAACCAATTATTTAAGAACATACGTGGCGAAGGATAATAAAAGAAAAGCGGTTTCAATAAAAAATAAAAAGGCAGCGTTTGAGTTTCACCTTGAAACCAAATTTACTGCCGGGCTTGTTCTTAAAGGTACTGAAGTAAAGTCCATCAGGGCCGGGCATGCTAACATAAGCGATGCCTATTGCATATTGGCTGAAGGCAAAGTAATTATTAAAAATATGCATATTTCGGAGTTTAAAAATGCCGGGCAAGCCCAACATCTCCCTATACACGACCGAATTTTACTCCTAAAAAAATCGGAAATAAAAAAAATAACGGATAAACTTAAAGATAAAGGTTACACGTTGGTACCAGTAGAATTATCCTTTTCAGAAAGCGGTTTTGCCAAAATTCAAATTGCTTTGGCCAAAGGCAAAAAAACGTTTGATAAGCGCGAAGACCTGAAAACAAAAGATGTAAAGCGTGAATTGGAGAGATTTGAATAAGGTTTATTTTGGCAATTGAAATCAACCAATTATTCAAATTTTAAATGAACAATTTAATAATCCCTACTTGAACAAAAGTAGCCCGCCATTTATCATATACCACTTTTTGTCTTCGGCACTTTTAAAGTTTATAGTATAAATATAGTTGCCATCCTGCACTACTTTTCCATTATACATTCCATTCCATTTTTCAAAAGGATTATTGGTTTCAAATAATTTTTCTCCCCAGGTATTATAAATACGTAAGGAATAATTTTCACAATTAATGAGTACAGGAGCAAATTCATCATTAATAAAATCGCCATTGGGAGAAAAGGAAGTAGGTATTAGCCATTTGCTTTTGCAATCGTCTTTTACCTGCATTTCATCTTTTCCAAAACACCCATTGACATCAGTTACCGTTACTTTATAAATTACCTGCTGCCGGGCAATTATTTTTTGCGAAGTTTCTCCTGTAGGCTCCCAGTAATATGCTAATCCCGGGTTTCCGGCATCCAGCGGCAAATTAAAAATTCCGCACAATGCCGTATCAGGACCTATCGTAACTGTTGGACTTATAACCACACTAATCATCATCGTATCGCTGGCGGTTCCGCATTTATTTTTTATTTCAATCCAATGTTTTCCAATGGTATTAAAATCATTTGTGTTAGTTGTTTTTGAATCACTCCAGAGATATGATTCGCTGTTTAAGGCTTTTCCAACCGTTAATGAAACAGGTTTTGCCACATCACAAAAAATATAATCTTGGCCCAAATTTACAGTAGGCGATGTAATAAAAGAATATATTGCGGTATCTGAAACTGTTCCGCAAAAATTAGTTATGGATGCCCAAATTTTCTCAGGTTTAACACAGTTATATATTTTGTTACCTGAACCATCCTGCCATTTATAAACTGCATCAGGATCGGCTTGAGAAATATCGAGTAAATTTGAAATGCTATTACAGAATACCGAATCTCGTCCCAAATCAATTTTTAAACTGTTTTTTTGGGTAAATAAAATGGTATCATAAATTTCAGCACATATGTTTTTTATCCTTGCCCAATAAATTCCGGGCTTATTAATGTTTTGTGTATTTGTTGTATTTGCAGTACTCCATAAATACGATTCAGCATTTCCTGATTTGCCAATTTTTAAAATTTTATTAATAATATTACAATAAATGGTATCGTTACCTAAATTTATTTTTGGTGAAAACTTATTAACTACCCTGATAGAATCTTTGGCTTTACCACAGCGGTTTTCAATGCTTACGGCCAGTAAGGCTTCAGTATTTAATATAAAGGAATCACTGGTTCCAAAGTAAACCTTTTGAATGGGGTCGTACCAATTATAAATTTCCTCATTATTGGCTAGGCCAACTTTGTATTTCAATGAAAAAATATCGCAAACGGTGGTGTCGTTCGGTAAATCAACTTTAGGTGTAATAAGCAAACCGGTTTTAAAATTAACAGAATCCTGACCGCAATAGTTTTTGATTTTTAACAAATAATTACCGGTTCCTGTAATTTTTGTAAATAATCCTGTATCGCCCGTACTCCAGTAATACTTTGTTTCGGGGCCTAATGAATCGGTTTTTATCATCCAATCCATTTTATCACAAAATACCGAATCATTAATATTTTTTATATCCGGTTTTTTCAAAAATGCCAGGGTGGTTGTATCTGACATCTCGCCGCAATTGGGCGTGGTTACGGTAACAGAGTAGGTTCCGGGAGTTTTGACCAGTATGGTTTGAGTGGTATCATTTGTACTCCATAAATACTTTCTAAGTATTGTATCATTTTCAGCATCTAAAAGCAATCCACCTTTATTATCGCAAAGTATTGTATCTTCAACCAAATCTACGAAGGGTGAATATTCCAATCGTATTCTTATTGTATCTCTAACCGTATCACAGCCATAAGTAGCCCTTACCCAATAAGTGCCTGTATCAAATGCTAATAAAGTTTGTCGTTTTGAGCCATCATTCCATAAATACGCAGCACCCCTATTTTTAGCATCCAAAATTTCAAACGGCTCATCACAATCTACAAAATCAGCTTTAAAATTTATTGGCTCAGTATATAATGTATCCCTGAAACGAGACATGAATCCCTGATAATACCAACTTGTTCCTGTTTTTGCTTTTTCATGATAAACACCTTTTGTGGTTGGATAATCCTTGGATAAGGTGATACCTCCATACAAAATACTGCTCATGCAACTTATTTTTTTTACTTTTAAAACAGTAGGATATTCATAATAGGAGCCTCCAAAATAAGTGCCATACATTATAGTTTTGCCATCATAACTAAGTTTGGTAATTGCTAAATTGGTTGCCCAGGTATTGCCTGTAGCATTGTTGGTTTTTTGTATTGCATCAGCCGTAACCGGATAGTTCTTTGATTTGGTGGCTCCTCCAATTATGGCCTCGTCTTTTACATTTGCACAAATTCGTACATTTGAATTCCAAAAATATCCTGTATAAAAATAATCATCTCCACCCCCGCCAAGGTATGTTGAAAAATAAACATTGGTTCCTGTTTTATTTAATTTAAGAACCACGTGGTCATAACCACCTGCATTTGATGGCTGTACTACACCCGGTGTTGTATAAAAATCGCTGGAATTGGAGTAACCGGCTACATACAATTCGTCGTTTGAATTAACATACAATCCTTCAAAATAATCGCTTCCACTACCGCCCATTAAATGGCTCCATAATATTTTTTTTCCATCCGACTGAATACGGGCGATAAATCCATCAAAAATATCTGAGTTAGATGTTTTAAAAATTTTGGCAGCTACTGTTACCGGGAAATTAGAATTGCTTGAAGAACCAACTAGATAAACATCCTCTGTTGAATTTAAACTTAAATCACAGGCCATATCCGTACCTGTTCCTCCAAAATAAGTGGAATAAATTAATTTGGAACCATCGGCACTTAAGCGGGATAAAAACGCATCATATGTTCCACCACCATAATTGGGCTGCATACAGCCTGTGGTGGTTGGAAAATCCTGAGCACTGGTATAACCTGTAAAAACCACATCTCCATTGGCAGCCACTTGCATGCTTTGGATTATGGTACCCCATGAATTTGACTTTCCGAAATAGGTGGAATATATTAAAGTTTTTAAATCGGTAGAAAATTTAGTAATAAATCCTCTGTATCCCGCACCGGTGCCTCCTGTTTTATCATAAGCAGATGCTGTTATCGGGTAATCATTTGAGTAGGTAAAACCTGAGATAACCGGTTGTTTTTGGGCATTTACAGAAATGGATAAAACGTATTCGTAGCTGGAACCTCCTATGTATGTAAACAAAAGAAGTGAATCGGCCTCAATAGACATTTTTGCAACAAATCCCTCATAATTAAAGGTTGACCCCATCGAAGTATCATACGTTCCTATTTTTGTAGGAAAAGATTCGGTAGTCATTCCGGTGGCATATACATAATTGTCCTTATCAATATCCATATCCAAAAGGTATGTCCAGCCCCAAGTGCTGGTACCAATATTTTTTCCATAAAAATAGGTGCTCCAGTCAAGCATCATGGGGTCAATTATAAGTGTTGCATTTGTCAATAACGGCGAAGTTGATTTATAGCTTAACGTATTACCCTGAACCAAATAGTCAATATTTACCGGTACTTTGCCATCGGCTGTAATTTGCCATGAAACAGGTTTGCCTTCTTTTATTTTATTTCCCCAGGGCGTTGTAATTATTAAATTACCATGTTTGTCGGTTTTCAGTTTTTTTAATCCGTCATATTTTAATTTTATTTGAGAAAAATCTCCACCCGGATTTACTATGAAATCATATTTCAATGTTTGGTTTTTATCCAAATAAAAAACCAAATCAATATTTGGGTAAACATTTTTATATGTTAATTTCCCGTATTCCTCCAAATCAACAGACACCCCATTTGCAGAATTAAAATGATTGAAGCGGGAAGGAAATTTTTCATCAGCCATAATTGCAAGTTGAGGATTCATATCTTCAAAACTCATTTCCCAAACTACAAAGGCCATACTACCCATTTCAATTCTGCTTTTCATTGTTTCTTTTCCGGGTTTGCGCAAACCAAATTGAATTTTATTTTTATAAAAAGCTATGGAAGATTGGCCACTTGTGATGCGGTAAAGAATTTCCTTTTCGTATTGTCCGATATTTTTTCTGAAAACAGGTTTGCCTATTTCAGAAGATATTTTTGCGGATATGCCTACGGGTATTGCCGGATTAACAACGTCTTGACTAAAAGCAAAGCTTGTAAAAAGAATTAATGTGCAAGAGAGTAACTTTTTTATCACGTTATTAAAAGAAGTTCAAAGATATATATATAGACTACTAAATAGTGAAAAGGTTGCAAAAAATTGTTGATTTGCATAAAAAAAATTACAAAATATGGATATTGAATTTTACAGAGCTTATTGTATTTCCAAAAATGGGGTAACAGAACAATTTCCATTTGATTCAAATACACTCGTTTTTAAAGTCGGTGGCAAAATGTTTTCACTCCTGAATATTGATAATTTTGACTCCATAAATTTGAAATGTGACCCTGAAAAAGCTATTCAATTACGGGAACAATTTCCAGGGGTGATTCCTGGTTTTCACATGAACAAAAACCATTGGAATACGGTGAGTTGCGAAGGTTCAGTTCCGGATAAACTTATTTTAGAATGGACAGATGATTCGTATAATTTAGTTTTAAATTCGTTGCCAAAAAAACAAAGGTTTGAACTAAAATTAATCTAATGATAAACCTCCGATTTCAAAATATAAATAATCAATTTAATACCAGGGTTAAAAGAACTCCGGGTTATTTTGTTCATGTTTTACTTTTTATTTTTTGTGCTGTTATTTTTTCTAAATTGTATAAAAGCTATGAAGGAGATTTCAGACCTCAAGGCGTCCATTCATGGGCACAATCCGACCGGTTTAGCATCGCCCGAAATTATTATAATAATGGTCTAAATTTTTTTGAACCACAAACCAATTTTTTAGAATACAGCAATGGAAAAACCGGGGTTGAATTTCCGGTAGTTCAATATTTAACTGCCCTAATTGCAAAACCTTTTGGTGCGAGAGATGAGTTATTTTTGATTTATCGTATTCTCAGTTTTTTGTTTTTATGCATTGGCCTGCAATTTTTATTACTCACCATCAAAATCCATGGTGGCAATGCGTTCCAACAATTATTGATTCCTTTATTTTTTCTTTTATCCCCTGTAATTTTATTTTATGGTTTTAATTTTTTGCCTGATATTCCTTCCTTTTCCATTATTCTCATCAGCTATTATTATTTTGAAAAATTCAGGTTAAAACTGAGTTTTAATTCCATCCATTATGCCATTGCATGGGGCTGTGTGGCTGCTTTATTAAAAATAACATCTGCCATTTTTCCCTTTGCCTACATTAGCTGGTTTTTTGCCAATGCACTTTTTATTGAAAAACAAATTACACGAAAGCAACTAATACAAGTTTTATCAGGGTTCATCGTGTGTTTGGGGATTATTATTTCTATCAATTATTATTTTTCCATCCGGGCGAATGCAATGTTTAAATCATCCGTCTTTTTAAGCATGTCGCGGCATATTAATAAATGGACTGATTTTAATGATATCTGGCAAAGTGTGGTTTGCTGGCATCGTGAATATTTTAGGGAAACTCAGTATTGGGTATTATTAATTGCACTTATTGTTTCCTTAAATCCACGTTTCAGGCAAAAAGGAGTTTTATTATTTAAAGGAATTTTACTTGTGGGTATGGTTTGTTTCGTATTGCTCATGGGCAAGCAATTGATGGATCACGATTACTACGCCATTTGCACCATTATTCCGGTGGCATTAATGCTTTGTATTGATGGATTAATGCTGCTTACCCAAGGATGTTTTGGTGGAATTATACTTTTATATATTGTTCAAAATATGGCTCCATACAGTTTGGCCCAATCGCAAAAACGTCAAGCCGAACTCTATGTTTTACCATGCAAAGATGTAAATGATAACAAGGGGTATATGCTGGAAGGTGCTGATTGGATAACAAAAAATAACATACCAAAAAATGCAAAAATATTTGTGCTTTACGATTTTCCGCTCAACACCCCTTTGGTTTATTTGGACAGAAAAGGAATGGTATTCAATCATTTTAAAATGCAAAATAATGAATTGATTGATTTTTGGCTTGATTTTCATAAACCCAATTTTTTTATGGTTCCTGTTCAATGGAAAGAAAAATTAAAAACAGATCGACCTGATATAGTTGAAAAGCTGGATTTAGTTTTTAATGGAAAAGCTGTTTTGATTTACCGTTTTCATTCTCAGTAATATAAAAATTTTAAGGCTTTATATTTTATGTAATTCAGCAATAAACATATTATCCGCCCGTTTATCGTAACCATAAACCATTTCACTCCTCACCATTTTAACCGATCCACCTTTTTCCAATTCATTAATTACCCCATAATTTTCCTTTTCAAAAACGGAACATGTTAGGTAAAAAAGTGTACCTCCTCGTTTTAAAAAACGCAGTCCGTTTTTTACAATGCTCATTTGTTTTAAAACCAGTTCATCCGTTTTTTCAGGTTTAAAAAATGTTAAATTTTCAGGTTCCCGAGCCCATGTACCCGAACCGCTACAAGGCACATCAGCGATGATAATATCAAAAAAATCGCGACCGATTATTTCTCCTTCAAAGTTTATTTTTTCCGGTTTTTTATTTAAATCAACCATTGATATTTTAGGAATTACCAACCGATTTTTTTTAAATCGTTCTTTTAAATTTGCCAGAATTGATGGCCGTAAATCGGATGCATAAAGTTTTATTTTTTTAAAATATTCAGCTAAAAATAACGACTTCCCTCCTGCTCCACTGCAACAATCCCAAACTTTCATTCCATCCTTTAATAAAATTTTTGAACTTACCATTTGCGATGACAAATCCTGAACCTCAACAGGAAATGTATCGCCCTGAATAACTGTATTATTTTTTAAACCAAAAGCCATGAAAGTTTCGTTTACTAAAACCTCGGTTACTATTTCATTAGTGTATTTTTCCTTAAATTTTGATAAATTTTGTTGATTAATTCTTACCCAGACCAAAGGCTGAATTAATAAACTTTTGTAATAATCCTCGTTTTGTAAATCCGGCAGCAGGAAATTTGAAAATGGAAATTCAAAATTATTTTCAAATTCTTGCTTTGGTAAATCCTGATAAAATGATTTTAGTAATTCATCCGCCTCTTCTTTGTTAGGGATTAAAAAAAGTTCTTCGGGAGAAATATCTTTCCATACCGGCCCCAGCCTGAAACTGCCATAAATTAATTCCCTTAAAATTCGCCTGTCTTTGGAACCTAAAGCCGGGTTTACTTTATGGTATTTATTAAAGAAATGATGGAAGGGCAAAACCCCGTCATAATTAGAAATGAGAGTTTTGAAATGATTAAAAATAAAGGATTGTCGGGAGTTCATAATTTTTTTTTGCCACTAAGCCACAAAAACTCAAAACAAACACAAAAGGGATTTTAGTGGAATTTGGTGCCTTCGTGTTTTGGTGGCATTTTTCAATATTTAACTTCTTCTAAAAATTCCAGTTCCGAAATTTTCAAAACAAACATTCCTTTATTTTGATTGCAATGCCGGTCTTTTTTAAATAAAAATTTGGTAGCATAATATTGATGAATATCCCCTGTAAAATCATTGGCTCTGAAGCGATCATATTTCATTAATATCTCACAAATAAAACTGGCCTGATCGTGGCCTATTACTGAATATCTGCTTGGATTAAGGTTACATAAAATTTTATAATTTATTTTAAAATCTTTTAATACTACCGCGCTATCTAATGGGTTTGTAAAATCAGATGATATAATTTTGATATTATACTTCTTTCGCTTTGGGGCAGGAATTTGCTTTAAGGTATAGGGTTTGTAATCGCCTACAATTTCAAAAGTGGCCTTTTGTTTATCTAAAAATGCTGTTACCGTTTTCACTCCTTTGGCTGATTCGCTGTTATGAAATACGATATATTCTTCCCACTTTGGCAAAAAATTACTGTCGGCCTTAGCCATTTCAAAGGCGGTAATAATTCTATAATCTATATTGTCTTTTGTTTCTAATAAATTAGCAAGTTCCTGACCAAATCCCTTATCCCAGTCGGCTTCATTTTTTATGATTAATACAATTTTTTCAGGGTTGGTTTTACGGTAATAATCATAAAAAATTTCCGCCTTGGTTTTTAAGGCCGGTGCTGCATTAAAAAACAAAGGATTATTTGGAAACAAACTGTCAACTGCGGTAAACGGCGAAAAGACCGGAATCTGATATTTACTCGAAAAATGGTTTATTATGTGCAAATGCTCTTCAAGGATGGGTGAAATAATAAGATCCATTTCCTTTAATTCTTTCTTGGCTAAAATCTCACGGGTTTTAGCTGTGTCATGCTCATTATCGTAAACGTAAAGTTTTATTTTAAGCCCTTGTGCTTCATATTCTTTCAATGCTATAAAAAACCCATGATAATAATCGAGCATAATGTTAGCCCTATTTACATTATTGCCATAATAATTGTATAAATGCAATGGCAAAATCATGGCTACTTTATACGTTCTGTCCGGATGTTTTTGCACAGCATTGCTGTAGGGTATTGTAAAAACAAACCCTGTAAAAAACAAAAGAATCCGAATACCGAAGTTTCGGAACACCTTACTCCCACTCAATGGTAGCTGGTGGTTTTGAACTGATATCATATACTACCCGGTTTATTCCTTTTACTTTATTAATTATATCCGATGATGTTTTTACCAAAAAATCCCTTGGCAAATCGGCCCAATCTGCAGTCATTCCATCTACGGATGTTACAGCCCTCAAACATATAACATTTTGATAAGTTCTCTCATCCCCCATTACACCAACTGTTCGTACCGGCAAAAATATTGCTCCTGCCTGCCATACCTTATCATACAGCCCAAAATCTTTTAAATTATTTATAAAAATAGAATCGGCTTCCTGCAGTATAGCTACTTTTTCAGGCGTAATATCATCAATGATTCGGATGGCCAAACCCGGTCCCGGGAACGGATGTCGTTGTAAAATAGCATCAGGCAAATCCAGGGCTTTGCCTACCCGCCTTACTTCATCCTTAAATAATGAATTAATGGGTTCCAATATTTTCAAATGCATTTTTTCCGGTAATCCTCCCACATTATGGTGCGATTTTATGGTGGCTGAAGGACCATGAACATTGGCCGATTCTATTACATCGGGATAAATGGTTCCCTGCCCCAGCCATTTTGCTCCTTCCACTTTTTTCGATTCCTCTTCAAAAACTTCTACAAATACGCGACCAATGACTTTTCGTTTGGTTTCAGGATCGGCAATGCCGGCCAATTGGGATAAAAATTTATC
>CAYHCM010000008.1:0-1263 GCA_964355045.1 uncultured Chitinophaga sp.
CTTTTCAGCGGAAGATTAACCTATAACAAGGGTGCGTTTGTGCTTCATATGCTCCGTTGGAAATTGGGTGATAAAGCTTTTTTTGATGGGGTTAAAAATTATTTAACTAAACAAGGTATAATGTATGGTTTTGGCACAACCGATGCATTGAAAAAGGAATTGGAAAAAACCTCCGGTCAAAATCTGACTGAGTTTTTTAAAGATTGGTATTATGGAGAAGGTCATCCCAATTATGATATTACCTGGAGCCATGTTGGCAACCATATTTCTGTAAGAATAAAACAGACATCATCCCACCCCAGTGTTTCATTTTTCAATATTCCATTGCCCTTTGTTATTCATGGAAAAACCAAAGACACTGCTTTGATTTTTGACCCCCTGAGTAAGGATAACACATTTACCGCTGATTTGGATTTTGTTCCTCAATCGGTAGAATTTGACCCGGATGTTTGGATACTTTGCAAATCAACGGTTTTAAAAGTTAAACCGTTCAACGGCCCCGAAATTCAATTGTTTCCTGTGCCGGTGGGCAATACACTTTCCATATATGCCTACCGGGGAAATATTGAATCCTTGACCATTTATGATATTACAGGAAGACTGGTTTTAAATCGGGATTTTGAAGCCGAAAATAGTATTAAAGATTCTCAGATTATTGATGTAAGCCAGCTTTCGGGTGGTATTTATTTTGTTAAAATAAGGACAGAATCAGGAACAGCGGTTCAGAGAATTATGAAGAGATAATTTCTAATTTTACCCCTATTAAATTTTCTTACTTTGACTTTTCTTTGACACGATTATTGGTTCAAAAGGCCCGAATTTATGTTGGGTTTCACTAAATCCATCTGTATAAGGGCCGAAAGGATAATCAACAGGCTTGGTAGAAATAACAGGCCAATCCTTTGAGTTATTTTTCACAGGTCTTTCCATGCTGTTGATAAATGCTGCAACATTCCAGGCCTCTTCATCCGTCAGCATCTGATTTTTATAACTAGCTCCATTTGGCATATTATTTTTGATATACCCGGCCAACTTTGAAATTGTAAAAAATGTAGCTCCTGTTGTAAAACTATTTTTACCCCACAATGGCGGATATTGATAGCCTTTGCCATCAATATTTATAACCCCTTCACCGGTTTTGGTATGGCACGATTGGCATTTTTGTTCAAACACCAATTTGCCTTTTTCGGGATTGGCTGCCACATTCATAAATTCTAATTCTACAATACCGGTTCCTTCGGGTATTTCGCCTTTTTTTACACC
>CAYHCM010000008.1:1363-4568 GCA_964355045.1 uncultured Chitinophaga sp.
AAGGTCAAAAAATTTGCCTTTATAAATTTTTAAACATTTTTTTATGGGGAATTCCTACTTCGTAAAACATTTTGCCGGATACCGAATAACCCAATGACAAATAAAATGGAACCGCCGTTTTACGGGCATGAAGTTCTATTTTTTTAAACCCTTTTAGTTTGGAATTGTCTTCCGAAAACCGAACCATTAATTTACCAATCCCTTTGCCCTGCCAGTATTCTGCCACAGCCACTTGTCTCATTTTTATAGTGGATTTATGTTCGGTTGGTGTTAATAATAATATAGCAATAATTTGATTTTCTATATAAGCTGCAAGGTGAAAATCTTCATATTCCCTTGCAAGATCTTCCTTTGTAAAATCTAACCCTAATGGCTCACGCAAAATTTTATACCTGAGATTTACAGATTCAATTTGCTCAGGTGAACCAAATTCTATTTCCTTTAATATTATTTTAGGATTCATAATTTAAATAAAATCCACAAGATTTCCTTTTTGAATAGCTCTAATCCCCCTGTCCGTATGGCCTACAGTAGCACATTCTATAGAATTATCGTGTTCAAAAAACAAGATATAATTTTTATCAGCAGCCTCGTTTAAAAAAATCTCTTTTTCTTCCATCACTTGCAAAGGCCTTATATCATACCCCATCACATAATTTACAGGAATATGAGCCGCCGATGGAATCATATCGGCCATATACACCAAAGTCTTTTCTCCTATTTTTATTTTTGGGCACATCATTTTTTCGGTATGTCCATTGGCCAACATAACCGAAATATTTTCTGAAATATTTAAATCATCACCTACAAATTTTAATTGTCCCGATTCCTGAACAGGCATTATATTTTCTTTTAAAAAAGAAGGTTTTTCGCGAACATTAGGATTAAGGGCATGGTGCCAATGTTCCTCATGACTCCAGTAAACTGCATTTGGAAATGAAGGTTCATAACCATCATGATTGCTGTTCCATTTCACCGCACCACCGCAATGATCAAAATGCAGGTGGGTTAAAATTACATCGGTAATATCCTTAAAATCTACGCCGGCTTTATGCAATGATTTTTCTAAGCTGGCATCTCCATTCAAATAATAATATCCAAAAAATTTATCGCTTTGCTTTTGACCAATTCCGGTATCTATTAAAAACAATCTGTTTCCATCTTCCACTAAAAGACATCTCATAGCCCAATTACACAAGTTATTTTCATCGGCTGGATTTAAATTTTGCCAAATAACTTTTGGCACCACCCCAAACATGGCTCCCCCGTCCAACTTAAAAAATCCGGTATCAATTACCTTAAGGTTCATTTTACAATGAGTTTTTTGGTTCTGAAAATACTTCCGCTAATGATGGTAAAGACATAAAAACCGGGCTTAAAACCTATGAGATAAATATCATTTTGACGGTCTTTTACATTGGCCTGATGTTCGAAATACATGAGTTTGCCATAGGCATCAAATATTTGAATGGTAATATTTCCCTGGTCAAAAAATTTAATATTATAGGTTATTTTTTCAACCGAAGGGTTAGGATAAACATCATAATAAAAGACATCATTTTTACACACACCTTCGCTAAAAATTGTGTTTATTCCATAAACATTATAGGACACACATTCATTGCGGTAGGTTTTAAAATCGCAACCACATACCGGCCTGAATGGTTCGGTACATTGAAAATAGGGGTTTTTTCTAAGTGAGTCCTGGCAAGGTGGCTGCCATTGAGCGTTAGCTGAAAAAATGAAAAAGTTTAGGAATAAGAGGAGTAGTAATCGGTAATCGGTAATTGGAAATCGGTAATCGGTAATCGGTAATCGGTGTATAGAGATAGGTGATTGGTTACTATTTTTTGAAAAAAATCCTCTTACCATCTTCAAAGAAGAACAATTGCTGCGACTAAATTTGTTCCATAATTGCATACTATTTTTATTTTTTTATTTTCCAGATATTTAAAATCTCGAGGTCAAAATCCCAAATTTCCAGTTTCAAATTTCCAGTTTCCAGTTTCCAGTTTCAAATTTCTATCAAATAAAATCAAACCCCAAATACGGCCTTAATACTTCGGGCATTTCTATTCCATCCGGTGTTTGGTAATTTTCTAATAATGCTGCTACAATTCGTGGCAAAGCCAGTGCACTGCCATTAAGAGTGTGTGCCAATCTGGTTTTGCCGCTTCCATCTTTATATCTTAGTTTCAGTCGGTTGCTTTGAAATCCTTCAAAGTTTGAAACTGAGCTTACTTCAAGCCATTTTTGTTGGGCGGCGCTATACACTTCCATATCGTAAGTCAAAGCACTTGTAAAACCCATATCGCCTCCGCAAAGTTTTAAAACACGGTATTGCAATCCTAATTTTTGAAGTAATCCCTGAACATATTGCTGCATTTCTTCCAACACATCATACGATTTATCGGGATGCGCCAATTGAATTATTTCAACTTTATCAAACTGATGCAAACGGTTAAGTCCGCGAACATCTTTTCCGTAACTGCCCGCCTCACGCCTGAAACATGGGGTATAACCAACATTTTTTACCGGAAAATCGGTTTCTTTTAAAATTACATCGCGGTAAATATTGGTTATGGGAACTTCTGCAGTAGGAATCAAATAAAAATTATCAATCGTGGCATGATACATCTGACCTTCCTTATCCGGTAATTGCCCGGTTCCAAAACCTGAATCTTCGTTTACCAAAATCGGAGGTTGAATTTCTATGTATCCTTGCTGCAAAGCTTGGTCTAAGAAAAAATTAATCAATGCCCGCTGCAATCTGGCACCTTTTCCTTTGTAAACCGGAAAGCCGGCTCCTGTTATTTTTACCCCCAATTCAAAATCTATCAGGTCGTATTTTTTAGCCAAATCCCAATGGGGCAATGCCTCAAATGTAAAAACAGGTTTTTGTCCATGTTCAAAAACAATCTCATTGTCTTCGGGTGTTTTACCTTTGGGAACTTTTAACGATGGCGTATTGGGAAGTAAAACCAAAAGTTTTTTCAGATCTTCTTCTGATTGTGATAAAGCTTCTTCAATTTTTTTTGATTGTTCTTTTATTTCAGTAGTTCGTGCTTTTAAAACATCCGCTTCATTGTGTTTTCCGGATTTAAAAAGATCGCCGATTTCTTTTGAAATAAGATTGCCTTCAGCCAAAAGATTATCTAATTGAAGTTGGCTATGGCGGCGTTTATCATCCAATTCTATAATTTCA
>CAYHCM010000008.1:4668-8985 GCA_964355045.1 uncultured Chitinophaga sp.
AAAAAGGGAGATTTAATAGCGTATTCAGGCAATACAGGCGGATCGGCCGGGCCGCATTTGCATTTTGAAATTCGGGATTCTGAAACAGGAGATGCCATAAATCCACTTTTATTTGGGCTAAAATTAATTGATAATGTTAAACCTCTAATTAATTCCATAACCGTTTATGGATTGGATAATACCAATCGTTTGAAAACCGGAACCTATCGTTTTTCGCAATATCCAAGAGTAGGAAATACTATTACAAATCCAGAGCTAAATTTATCACCGGGAGCTTATGCTTTTGGAGCTTCATGGGTTGATTATTTAAGAGCCGGAGGTTTTAAAATGGGAATTCCTTTTGCCAAATTATTTGTAAATGACCAATTGGTTTTTGAACAAAAAATTGAACGAATTCCGTTTACCGATTGGCGGCTAATGAATTGCCATATTGACCATCCGGTAATGGAAACAAAGGATTTAAAAATTGTAAAATTATTTATTGATGACGGAAATACTTTGGGAATTTATCCTGTAGTTGCTAATCCTTCTTTAAAAAACCCCTGGTCAACCACTCAGCCAAAAATTTTTCTTGACGAAAGAAGAGGAAGAATTATAGTAGAAGACAAAAAGCAATATTCAATCAAATTAATGATAAGCGATTTTACAGGCCATAAGGATTCTTTACTTTTTACTGTAAATGGTAAAAAAGAAGTAGATGCCAATATTCCACCCGAACAAATTATTATTAAAGAAAACCCTTTGCATCAAACCCAATTATTTTATCCCGAAAAATTAAATGCGATGGAAATGGAAACCGAAGAAGCTACTCTTAAAATTGAAATACCAAAAGGGATTTTGTACGATACGGTTTTGTTCAGGCTTGGTCCATCGGATAAACGCATTAATGGAAATTTGGTGTGGGATGTAATGAGCAGCAGTATTCAGGTTAACGATTCGTTTAGCATTACTTTTAAACCAAATACTCAGGTTTATGACCCTGAAAAATATGTAATAATTCGGCTTACCAAATCAGGAGTAAAAAAACCGGAAGGTGGTATTTGGAAAGATAGTTGTATAAAAACCAAAGCAAAAATGCTTGGGCAATTTTATTATACCATTGATATAACGGCTCCGGTAATTTCAGGAGTAAAAGTAAAGGGAAGACAATTTTCAGGCAAGGTAAAAGAAGAACTAAGCGGAATAAATGAAATAATAACAACCGTTGACGACCAATGGATACTGACCGATTATGAACCAAAATTGAATTTTATTTCGGGTAATATTCCTGATTTTATAGGAGCAGGAAAGCATAATTTTAAAATAACAATAAAAGATAATTGTGGAAATATAAAGTCATTTACCCAAACTATTACATTATAAAAACGAATATATAAAACATGACGAAACTAAATATTGGCGATAAAGCGCCTAATTTTAAAACTGTAAATCAACATGGTGAAGTGGTAAACCTCAAAGATTTGAAAGGCAAAAAAGTTGTTTTTTATTTTTATCCAAAAGATGATACGCCAACCTGTACTACCGAAGCTTGTAACCTGCGTGATAATTACGATTCCCTTTTATCCAAGGGATTTACAATTTTTGGAATTAGCCCTGACGGTACAAAAAAACATCTAAAATTTATTGAAAAATTCCAATTGCCTTTCGACTTATTGGTGGACGAAGATCATGCAATTGCAGAAGCATTCGGGGTTTGGATTGAAAAAAGTATGTATGGCCGAAAATATATGGGTGTGGCACGGGTAACTTTTATTATTGAAAAGGGTAAGATAAACGAAATTATTGAAAAGGTAGATTCTAAAAATCATGCAAAACAATTGATGGGATAATTGGGTTTTTAGATTTGACAACTTTTTAAAATTTAATGAATACCCTTACTATTAATACCGATATTGTCGCTTTAAAAAGAAAGCTTACCTTTGAATTATGAAACTTTCGGCAAATGACATACAATCAATTAAAGATTTCTTTATTGACAAACCTGTAGTGAAGGCTTTCCTTTTTGGTTCATATTCCAGAAATGAAGCTGATACTGATAGCGACATAGACATATTGGTTGAATTGGATTACTCAAAGCATATAGGGCTTGGTTTTATTACCATGCAAATGGAACTTGAAAAAAAGTTAAAGAAAAAAGTTGACTTGGTTTCATTAAACGCAGTTAATAATGGAGTATTACCATTTATTAATAAAGACAAGCAATTGATTTATGAAAGGTAAAATAGCTGACCCACAGAGGCTTTTACATATCAAAGAATCTATAGAGGAAATAGAAAAATTTACTTCAAATGTTGATTATTCTGAATTTGAAACGAATTCAATGATGCGTTTAGCCTCTATAAAATTGTTAGAGATTATTGGTGAAGCAGCCAATTCTCTTACTGTTGAAACCAGAGAGAAATATCCGGAAATTGAATGGAAACAAATTAAAGGATTGCGAAATATATTAGTTCATGAATATTTTGGAATTGACTCGAAATTGGTATGGCAAATTATAAAAGTTGACATTCCGGAGTTAAAAGTAAAATTGAATTTTTAAAAAATTAAGGACAGATTTGACAACTTTTTAAAAGTTGTCAAATCTATAAAGTATCAAAAAAAATCAGGAAATCATTTGTTATTTCAACAGACTTCTTAACGTTTGAGGGCTAAAATCGAAACCATTATCCCAACAAATTCCACCAAACTCATCAATTGTAACCTTAGCAAAATAATCATCCTTTAGCAAGGTTAGTGAAATCCCTTTATCCAGAAAAGGCCTAAAGTCAACTATTCCATTTTTTCCATCCGAAAAACTTAACCATAATTGATATGAGGGTAAGGGTTTTATTTCTTTAACTTTAATCATAATTTTGAGTGCTATGCTAGAGGTGCTATTTTTTTTAATTCTTCTTTTTTTCTTGCCAAATCCCAGTCTGCCATTAAATCTGAGCGGTGTAGATGCGCCCATTCCAAAACGAGTGAGTTAACTCTATTAGGCAATGTTCCCTCAATAATTTGTAATGTATTAATGTCCATAACTGCTTCAAAATCCCCGTATTTTTGCATGAAAATGAGGAGGATTATGCTCATTGTAATACATCGCTATTATTATTCCAAAAAATCTTGATATTTCCGGCATTATAAGTTTATAGACTTTGCAAAGTTAATTTGAATGAGAGTATTTTACAAACTATGAATCTGATAAATTAAAACCACACTCCCTCAATTCCTCCTATACTCAGGCAAAAGCATAAATTCAGGGATAACCGCATCAAACATAAAATCGTCTGCTTCACGCTTAAATGTGTAATACCCTTTCATGCTTCCGGCATCGGTTTTGAGTTGGCAGTATGATATATATTGGTACGATTGGCCGGGTAAAATAACGGGTTGTTCCCCTACCACTCCTTCACCTTCCACAATACGACGTTCCATTATTACATCAAATATTTCCCAAAAACGGCTAAGCAATTTCACGGTATATTCGCTTTCATTTTTGATTGTGATGCGATAGCTATATACAAACAAATCAAGGTCGGGCATGGATTGGCGGGCTTGATAGAAGGTTTCTACCGAAACGCCGATGTTTTGGGTGATGGCACTTACCATGTTATGTTGTTTTTAAATTCGAGTTATAAACGAAAGTGAGGACAAAATTATTTTAAAAGATTGGTGATTGCACTATCCAATGGATTTATTTTACTGTTAAAATATCCAATTAACTGGCCATTTTCATCCAAAAGGAATTTATTGAAGTTCCAGGTTACTTTATAATCGGCCACTCCATTCAAAGATTTTGAGGTTAACCATTTGTAAATACTATGTTGATTGCTGTCTTTTACGGCTATTTTGGTGGTAAGCGGAAACGTAACCACATATTTTGAAGAACAAAATTTTTCAATTTCTTCTTCACTTCCCGGTTCCTGTCCCCCAAATTGATTGCAGGGGAAACCTATAATTATCAATTTATCTTTATACGTTGTGTATAATTTTTCGAGGTCGGTATATTGTTTGGTGTAGCCACATTCAGAAGCCACATTTACCAAAAGCATTTTTTTTCCTTTAAAATCCATCAAGCATAAATTGTCCTTAGAATTAATTTTGGCAATGCACAGTTCCAAAATCGAGGAACTGGAATTACTCACCGAAGAGTTTATTTTTACCACGGGTTTTAAGGCTAATAAAACTTTCCATACTCCGAAGATGCCCAATAATGTAAGACTTACGATTGATATTGTTTTCATTTTTTTTATGTGGTTGAAATGGTTAAATTGGTGATCGGTTAGATTGGTTAAAATGGTGATTGGTTAGATTGGTTAAAATGGTGATTGGTTA
>CAYHCM010000008.1:9085-11458 GCA_964355045.1 uncultured Chitinophaga sp.
GGTTAGATTGGTTAAAATGGTGATTGGTTAGATTGGTTAAAATGGTGATTGGTTAAAATTATACTATTCCAACTATTCCAACCAAAACACAAAAATCGCCTTAATTTCGTGGCAAATGCAATTGTTTTTTAAAAAATATGGAGCTCAGGGAAAACCGATACTAATTCTTCATGGGCTTTTTGGGATGAGCGATAACTGGCACAACATTTCAAAAAAACTTTCAGAAACTAATATTGTTTATGCATCAGACCTTCGTAATCACGGTCATTCTCCTCATTCTGACCATATGAATTACGATGTTATGGCTGAAGATATTATTGAATTTATGAATCATGAAAAATTAGAAAAAATCATTCTTATTGGCCACTCAATGGGGGGTAAAACAGCTATGATGTTCGCAAATAAGTATCCTGAAAAAATAGAAAAACTAATTGTGGTTGATATTGCACCAAAGGCTTACCAACAGGGACATCGGGTTTATTTTGATGCCATGAAAAAAATAAATTTTAAAGCCTCGGGCCGTAAGGAAATTGAAACTGAATTAGCCAAAAGTATTATGGATAAAGGCGAGCTGTTGTTTTTATTAAAAAATCTTTATCGGAAAGAGAATAGTCAATTCGGGTTAAAAATAAATTTAGAAGCATTAGAAAATAATTATCCGGAGATTATTGGAGGCATTAAATTTACCAAACCTATTGAAATTCCTACCCTTTTTATTAAAGGCGAAAATTCAAATTATATTTCCATTGATGACAAGGAAAAAATAGAACATGATTTTTTAAATGTGCAATTTGCGACTGTTCCCAAAGCGGGGCATTGGGTTCATGCCGAAAATCCGGAAGGATTTTTGAAGGTAGTAAATGAATTTTTGTATTCGAATTAATTAATAAAAATATAATTTTGTGCTATGAAACTACAACAGGTTGAATCCGGAGATACTTTAGAGGTTAAAACCATTGACGGTAAAAAAACAGTTGAAGCTAAAGTGACTATTGTGGAATATAACGATGATGGGCAAGAGTTTTTATATTGCCCAAGTCTTGAAATGATTACCAATGCTAAAACAAAAAAGGCTGCTATGAAAAGCTTTAAATTCATTTTTAATGAAACGATGGATTATTGTTTAGAGAAAAATACACTTCAGGCATATTTATTTAAAAATGGATGGGCTTCAATTCTTAACAATCAGAAATATGAAAATTCTGGATTTTTAGGTTTAATAAAATTTAAACCGGAAATTTCTGAGACCTTAGCATTTGCTAAGGATTACACTGTTCATACTGATTTTTTATTGAGCGCCTAAAACAAATGGTTAGCATTAAAACCATTCCAATTGCCCTTTTTCGTAAGTTTTTGATAAGTCAGGGTTGTGAGCTTATAAGTACAAAAGGAGGTCATGAAAAATGGTCACGTCCGGATTTGGAACGACCTGTTATTATACCGATTCACGGTAGCAAAACTCTTTACCTTAATATTGTATTATCTAATTTAAAGACTCTCAATATTCCTAAAAGATTCTTGGATCAATGGCTCAAAGAAAATTAATCTCATTATTTTTTTCAAGCATCATATAATTTTAAGTTTTAATATTGCCATTGCGAAGATGGTTTTAATAAATAAAGGAATATTAAGTGGAGCATTGGTATTGTCAGCCCTTACTTCTTTTTCACAAACTATAATAAAAGGTAAAATATCCGACGCCCAAACCGGTGAGGCTTTGCCATTTATTACGGTTTATTTACCCGGTACTACCATTGGTACGGCTACCGATTTTGAAGGGTTTTATGAATTAAAAACCAATACACGGGTAGATAGCATAGCCACCAAATCAGTAGGTTATACCCGGGCTGCCAAAAAAATAAAACAAGGAATTTTACAGGAAATAAATTTTGCTTTGGAACCAAACAGCAATAGTTTGAATGAGGTAGTGGTGCGGCCTGGTGTTAATAAAGCTCTCCGAATAATAAGAAACGCACAGGACAATCGAAAAAAATATAATATCGAAAAGTTGGAGCAGTACGAATACGAAAGTTTTACAAAAGTTCAGATTGCCGTTGATAATATTACCGATAAATTTAAAAAACGAAAATTATATAAAAGCATGGAGGCGCTTTTTGATACCATCAGCAGCCTTAAAGCCGATACCAATGCGGTACCCGTTTTACCGGTTTTTGTATCCGAAACTTTGAGCGATTTTTATTACAATAAAAGCCCTTTCAGAACCAAGGAGGTTATAAAAGCTACCCGAATAAAAGGAGTTGGAGTAGGTGAAGACAGCTATGTAGCACAGGTTCTGGGCTCCTCGTTTCAACAATACAATTTTTATGAAAACAATTTGTACCTCTTTGATAAGGATTTTATTTCCCCCATTTC
>CAYHCM010000008.1:11558-30444 GCA_964355045.1 uncultured Chitinophaga sp.
AATTTTGGGATACTGCGCGGCATGAAAAATTATCATCAGCCGATATAAAAATATTTAATTTGGTAGATTCTTTTAAAAATCAACCACTGGTAAGAACCTATGTGGATATTGTGGAAATTATAGCCGAAGGCTACAAACCTATTGGCAAAGGCAAATATGAAGTGGGGCCATATATATCAACCATCGCCTGGAATCCGCTGGAAGGATTCAGACTAAGGGCAGGAATGCGAACTACCGAACAATTTTATAAAAATGCCCAGTATGAAGCCTTTGTAGCGTATGGTTTTTTGGATACAAAAGTAAAATATGGTTTTAATGGAGTTTTAGTTTTAGATAGAGGCCACTGGACCCGGGCGGGTTTTGGTATAAAAAAAGACGTTGATTTGTTGGGAGTAACGGACAATCCGTTTATCACAAGTAGCTTGTTTAAGGCTTTGAATACCTTTGGTTCTTATCGGTTAAATTACACCTTTGAATATAAAGCATGGGCCGAAAGGGAGGTTTTTAAAGGAATTACATTCCGGGCTAATTTCAGGCATAATGATTATCAGTTCGAAACACGTGACGGATATGATCGCTTTAATTTTGCCTATTATAAAAACCCGGCTGATAGTGTAATTTCAAATGAGTTTAGTATTACTACCATAAATTTAGAAACCCGTATTTCGTTAAAACAGCAATTTGTTTTCAGACATGTGGACCGATATAATTTTGGGAACCTAAAACAACCGGTTTTTACACTTAATTACACCAAAGGATTAGAAGGGGTTTTAGGTGGAGATTATAATTTTGATAAAGTTGGTTTTAAGGTTTGGCAATATAGTAACTGGGGAAATTTCGGAAATTTTGAATACACCATTCAGGCCGGTAAAACCTTTGGTACCATACCCTATCCGATTTTAGAAGTTGCGCGGGGAAACCAATCGCTTGTTTCTACTTATTACGGTTATAACCTGATGGATTTTTTTGAATTTGTAAGCGATCAATATGTTTCGGTTCAATATGAACATAATGATAATGGAATACTTTTTAACCGCATACCTCTAATAAAAAAATTAAAATGGCGTTTTTTTTATAATGCAAAATCTATATATGGCAGCTTGTACAATAAAAATTTTATTCTGGTTCCTCCTACAGATGAAAAGGGTAAGGCGGTTACTGCAATTGGAGAATATAAAAAGGGGATACCTTACATTGAATTAGGATATGGTATCGAAAATATTTTAAAATTTATAAGAGTTGATTTTATTCATCGCCTCAATTATTTGGATAATACAGGCGCAAAACCTTTTGGTGTTAAAATAAATTTTGTTCTTAAATTTTAAAGGAAATTCAAAAAACACTGATTTTATTTCATTTTTTTATCATTATGAGCCTTCCCGGTTTTCTTTGAAAAGTTATTTTTATTGAGCTTCTGTAAAAAATTATATCTTCGCATAGTTTAAGTTAAAAATTGATACCTGTTAATCCATTGGTTTTTATAATTAAATTCGGAAAACAGGAAACAACCATCTGCTTTTATTGATGAAAATTACCCAATATATATTTTTAGCAATTGTAACACTATTAGCTTCTTCTGATAATTCTTTAGCCCAAACATTTACCAACTCGCCCAATGATACTATTAAAATAACTGGCGGAATGGAAGATATAGAAACACTTTCAATTCAGCAAATCATTACTTCCACTGATATAATTACATTTAAATGGAAAAAAGTAAGCGAAAGTGTACCTGCAAATTGGGAAGCTTCGGTTTGCGATAATCAGTTTTGCTATACCACATTAATTGATAGCGGAACCATGAATCCTGTAAGTAAGCCTGATTACGGATTAGTTCTTTTGCATATTACGGCTCATGTAAATTTTGGAACATCAGTGGTTCGCTATGCTGTTTGGGATATTAAATTCCCTGCCAAAAAAGATACGCTTACTTTTATATTAACGGTAAAAGAACCTTTGGAAATAAAGCTTTCACATGATAAAAATGCAATCGAAATTTATCCAAACCCTGCATATAATAATTTTAATATTATTTCAAATTTGCCATCAGGGTTTCAATTTAGAATTACCGATATCGTTGGGAAGCAAATATATTGGGGAACTACAACGGAAAATAATATCAAGGTTTCAACCGAAACTTTTCCCAATGGTATTTACACCATTTCCGTTTTTAATAAAAACAAAACTATCAATCCCAAAAGACTTATAATTCAACATTAATAAAAAATAAGGCAACGAAATGGAATTACAGTTAGACCGAATCGGAACAATCGGAATGATTATTACAGCAGCATTATCGCCTTGCTGTTTTCCATTATTCGGTTTTGCGTTGGTGGCTATGGGTTTTGGTAGCTTCGAAATTTTTGGAGGATGGACTATGTGGGTTTTTCAGGCATTGGTTCTGCTTTCACTAATGGGTTTTTACATTTCTTACCGTCAGCATTTATGTAAATATCCTATGGCTGTGGCCATTCCAAGCGCTTTATTGATTTTTTATGGGTATTATTTTAATGAAAGCAGCTATTGGATTACGTTGCTCTATATCGGAATGTTCGGATTGTTTGCAGCTACAATTTGGAATTTTTATCAGGTAAGGCTTCACAAAAAATCAGGCACTATTTTAAAATCCATTATCACCTGCCCTCATTGTGGATATAGCAAGGAAGAAATAATGCCAACCAATGCCTGTCAGTATTTTTATGATTGTGAAAAATGTAAGCAGGTGATAAAACCTAAGCAAGGCGATTGCTGCGTATATTGCAGTTATGGAACAGTGAAATGCCCACCCATGCAACTTGGTGTGGATTGTTGTTAGAAAATGTATATTTGGAAAAATAAATTTATAAAACAATGAAAAAAACACTCCTTATTTTTTCTGTTTGCACAAGCATTTTTGCTTCGGCCCAAACCAAAATTGCCTGGAACATGGGTATGAACATTTCTACCAACACCTTTAGCAATATGCACCCACGAATAAGTTTGGATGGCAAAGGAAACCCATTGGTAATATGGGGAAGAATGACTGATGAAGCCCTTTTATTTTCACGATGGAATGGCACAGCTTTTACTACCCCTGTAAAATTAAATCCTTCATGGCTTAAAATTGCTACCGCAAGCTGGATGGGCCCTGACATAGCCTCCAAAGGCGATACCGTTTATATCGTTATGAAACGAACTCCTGAAGCAACTGACACCAACCACATTTATATTATCACTTCGTTTAATGGTGGAGTTTCTTTTTCAGCACCTGTAAGGGTTGATTATATAGCAGACAGCGTTTCCCGTTTTCCTACCGTTACGGTGGATGCCAACGGAAATCCGGTTGTTGCTTTTATGAAATTTAATTCTTCTTTTTTAAAATCAAGATGGGTGGTTTCAAAATCGAATGACTTTGGGAAAACTTTTATAACCGATGTAAAAGCCAGTGGTTATAGCGGTGCAAATGCTGAAGTTTGTGATTGCTGCCCCGGAGCTATTGTTTCATCTGCCAATATATCGGCCGTGGTGTACAGAGATAATTTAAGTAATCTGCGTGATATTTGGGCAGGCATTTCTAAAAATAATGCTCTTTCTTTTAATAGTGGTTTTGCAGCCGACAATACCAAATGGATGATAAATTCATGCCCTGCCAGCGGCCCCGATGGCGTTATTATTGGTGATTCGCTTTACTCTGTATTTTTAAGCGGCGCCACCGGAAACTACCGAACTTATTTAAGTAAATCTTCGATAAGCACAGGCAAAATAGGTTCTGTAAAAAGTTTTACAGGAGCCATCTCAGGATTGGGCCAGCAAAATTATCCGCGAATAGCTACCGATGGTAAGGCCATGGCCATTGTTTGGAAACAAACCGTTAATGCTGTTTCACAATTGCCGATACTTTTTACAAATAACATTTCAAAAGGTTTTCCCGTGGCCTATGATACGGTTGATTTAGCCGACATTACTAATGCGGATGTGGCCATTAGTAACGGAAAAATTTATGTAGTGTGGGAGGATGATAAATCAGGAACCGTAAAATTCAGAAGTGGTACATATGTGCCTTATGTCAATGGGGTAAATGATATTGAACGCAACTTGTTTACTGTTTTTCCAAATCCTGCTTGTAATGTTTTAAATATTTCATCGCCCGATTTTAAAAAATATGCTGTTAATATTTTTAATGCCTTGGGCGAAAAAGTGTATGTTGTGGAAACCTTTTCCCATTGCCAATTGCCCATTGCCGATTGGCCCAACGGAATCTATTTTGTTCAGATAAAAACGGATAGCAAAATTTTCACACAAAAATTTATTAAGCAATAAAAAGATTTTATACCAATACCAAAAAAACAATTGAACCCCAAGAAGAAAATTTTATAACCCTACCATAAAATATGATCGAACTTCCAATTAACGGTATGGAAAGTGAGCATTGTGCTCTGATAATTGATAAAACATTGGCCAGGGAAACCGGCGTTATTTCTCAAAAAGTTGAATTAAATAACAAAAAGGCAATTATTGAAATAGATGAAACCAAAACCGGTATTGCCCAATTGGTAAAGGCTGTTCGAAATGTAGGTTATGATGTGCCAACCTTAAAAAAAAACTATACAGTTACCGGCATGTCGTGTGCTTCATGTGGCGGCTCTGTGGAAAGTACCATTAAAAAACAAATTGGGGTTTTAAATGCCAATGTCAATTTTGCTAATTCATCTCTTCAGGTCGAGTTTATTCCGGATATTATTTCGCCTCTTCAATTAAAGCAATCCCTTCAAAACATCGGTTATGATATTATTATAGATGATAATACCGAGATGGATTTAAAAGAAGAATCGCGGCGCAAGCATTATGATAATCTTAAAACTCAGGTTTTATGGTCAGCAGTATTTTCATTGCCTGTTGTTATTATAGGAATGTTTTTTATGGATATGCCTTATGCCAACTGGGTTATGATGCTGTTAACCGCACCTGTGCTGTTTTGGGTTGGAAAAAGTTTTTTTATTAATGCCTGGAAAAAAGCAAAACACTTCAGTTCCAATATGGATACCTTGGTGGCATTAAGCACCGGAGTAGCTTTTGCATTCAGTGTTTTCAATACGGTTTATCCCCAATTTTGGCATAACAGAGGTTTACATCCCCATGTTTATTACGAAGCCGCTGCAGTAATTATTGCCTTTATTTCATTGGGTAAACTGTTGGAAGAAAAGGCTAAATCCAACACTTCTTTCGCCATTAAAAAACTGATGGGTTTGCAGCCCAAAACGGTTCGTATTGTTCATGGAAATCATGAAATGGAAATTCAAATTTCAGATGTACAAATTGGAAATATTATTGTGGTAAAGCCCGGTGAAAAAATAGCTGTGGATGGCGTGGTAGTTTTGGGAAGTACATATATTGATGAAAGCATGATAAGCGGTGAGCCTATGGCAGTATTGAAAGAAACGGGTTCAAAAGTTTTTGCAGGCACTATTAATCAAAAAGGGTCAATTAATTTTAAAGCTGAAAAAGTGGGAGCCGATACCTTGTTGGCCCAAATTATTAAAATGGTTCAGGATGCTCAGGGAAGTAAGGCTCCGGTTCAAAAATTAGTAGATAAAATTTCTGGAATTTTTGTTCCGGTCGTTATTTTAATTTCAATCCTTACCTTTATTACATGGATGATTTCAGGCGAGGAAAATGCCTTTACCCATGCTTTGTTAACTTCGGTTACCGTATTGGTTATTGCCTGTCCATGCGCATTGGGCTTGGCAACACCTACAGCTATAATGGTTGGAGTGGGCAAAGGTGCTGAAAACGGGATATTGATAAAAGATGCTGAAAGCCTTGAATTAGCCTATAAAACCAATGTGATAATATTGGATAAAACCGGAACCATTACCGAAGGGAAACCCGGTGTAAGCAATATGGAATGGAAAGATGGAATGACTGATTTGGATAAGAAAATTTTTTTTTCCATCGAGAACAGATCAGAACATCCTTTGGCACAAGCCATCGTTACGTATTTTGAACCTGAAAACCTTTCCGTTTTACCATTCCAACATTATGAAAGCCTTACGGGAAAAGGGGTGGAAGCAAGTTTCGAAAATAAAAAATATTTTGCAGGCAGTCTGAGATTAATGAAGGAGAAAGGGTTGATTCTTACATCACATTTTAGTGCATTGGTGAATGAATGGCAGTCAAAAGCCAAGTCTGTTATTTTCTTTTCCGATGAAAAAGAAATATTTGCCATAGCAGCTATTGAAGATAAAATAAAGGAAACTTCAAGGCAGGCAATATTAGCTTTACAAAACCGGGGATTAGACGTGTATATGCTTACCGGTGACAATAAGCAAACAGCCGCCGCAGTGGCTGAGCAGGTAAGTTTGAAAAATTTCAAAGCAGAAACTTTACCAGCAGATAAAGCTAATTTTATTAAAGAACTTCAAAAGCATGGAAAGGTAGTGGCCATGGTTGGTGATGGTATTAATGACAGTCATGCTTTGGCGCAAGCCGATGTAAGTATAGCTATGGGCAAGGGCTCAGATATTGCGATGGATGTGGCCAAAATTACATTAATTTCATCCGACCTTAATTCAATTTCCAAGGCATTAACCCTTTCAAAACATACCGTGCAAACTATAAGGCAAAATCTTTTTTGGGCCTTTATTTATAATTTAATAGGAATTCCGATTGCCGCCGGAATTTTATTTCCAATAAACGGATTTCTGTTAAACCCTATGATTGCCGGAGCCGCCATGGCATTCAGTTCGGTAAGTGTGGTAAGCAATAGTTTATTATTAAAATTCAGAAAATTAGGGTAGAAGTAAATAACCAGAGTAATCAGAGAAATTGAATAATTCTACTCCTGTTTCGTTTCCTTCATTTTGGTAAACCAAAGATAAAGCGACCAAATTAGGGTAATAACAAACAACCCGATTATAGGAACATAATAGTTGCAAAAAAATGTGTGAAACCAAGTTCCTATCAGGATATAAGCAGAGGCTATACATACCTTTAAGGGAATAAATTCAGCATTGGACCAACATGTTTTGATTTTGAAAAAGTTCATAGTTTATATTTTTTTTATTTTAAGTAAATCGGTAATTGAGATTAGACTATTGAGAATATTAGCGATTGTTAATTTTTATTATTTTTTTAAATAAGGTAATTTTTGAATTATAAAAAGTGAAAAAATATACTCCATCCGCCAGATCTTTTAAATCTATCTGATTATTTTTTAGTTTTCCGACACTAACCAACCTTCCGTTCGAATCAAAAATCTTAAAATTGAATTGTTCCTTTGTATTAAAATGTATTAGGCCTGTGCAAGGATTAGGATACATTTCGAATTTATCATTGGAAGATAATTTATTGATGGAATTGGAAGTATTATTATGGTATAAAAAAATAATCCATTTGGCCACAGTTGGGTCAACTGCACCGACAGAAGGAGTGTAAAGGTAAATGCCAACTTTAAAACCGGCCTTTGCGAATTCATTGGTAATATTTAACGATTTAATGGCTTCCCATGCCGAATCGGCTTGTTTGATAAATAGAATATCATTCTTCACTTTTTGACCTATCCAGTCGAAGTATTCAATATTTACAGGCTTCGGAACGATTTGCTTAATTAAATTGAACGGGGCATTTAGTCTAAACGTTTTTGGATATTTTATAATTCCTCTTCCCATCCAAATGATGGTTGCATCAAAAAAAGTATCTGAGGTTTCTTTAATCTTAAATGTAATTCCGCCAAAATCACCCGGACTTTTATAGTCAATTTTAAAAGGTAAGGTATCACTATACTTGCATTTTTTATAATAGGAAATATTACCTCCTTCAAATTTATAAGTAAGGAAATCTAATTTTAAAATACATAGATTTAATGAATCTGACTTAATTATTTCTGTAGGTTGACCATCAACCAATATTGGATTTAATAAAACAAATAGCAAGAAACAATTAAAGATAATCGGTTTCATTTGTTTAATGAATTAATCAACCAAATAAATTGTGTCGGAATAAGGAATGACCGACCAAAAGTTCAGACAAAGTTATAATTAAAATTGAAAATTTAATCAATTTTAATTTCCAATTGATAAATGAAAATTATTGATGTTATTCGACCTTTACTTTAAAATTTCACCATTCGCGGCATTAATAACAACCTTAGGCGAACCACCTTCGCCCTGAATTTCCCAAACCAATCTGTAATCTTTTGCCGAAAAACCGTTTCCTGCATTTACATCGAAAATACCAAGGCGGTAATAAATACACATCATGTTAAACTCCGTTTTATTTTTTGCAATTCTTATGGCATCTTCATAATCCAGAGTTGGTTTTAATGAAACGGGAATGGTGTCGTAGACCGGAGGTTCAAAAACTTCAATAAAATTAAATTTTTTACTTTTAAAAATCAAATAATCTCCGGTTAGAACAATAAGACCGCGATAAAAAACATGACAGTGAATTCCAATGGTCAATTCATCGTTAAAAAGTCTGTAAACCTGCAGATTTGGATATTTTTCCAGGGTATCATTGAGCTGCGGGGCTTCATTTAAAGGACTAATGTTAATTAAATGATTTTGATTTGTTAAAGGTGTTTTCCGCAGGCAATTGGCTTTTTCCTTTTTGCACGTTGTGAGAAGAAACAAAGCTGTAAAGAGTTTTAAACACAAAATCCATGAATGTTTTGGAATAGCCATTTTTTATTTTTCTACTCAATGCTTATTTTCCTACGGTAATATTTTTCGCCATCGTAAACCATCAAAAAATAAATGCCGGGTGAAATATTAGTGAGATTAATTTCTTCTTTTCCGGAAACAGAAAGCGGTTGATTAAAGATTTTCTCTCCCAAAACAGAATATATATCAATTGTTCCATTATAGATAGATTCAGGCAATTGAAGCGTAAATTTACCATTGGAAGGGTTTGGAAAAATATCCAAAACTTTGGCACCTGAGTTATTTTCGATTCCTGAGCCTCCCATAATTTTCAACGTATAGTTTTCTACTTCACCATGAAAGCCTATTGGGTCAGCAGGAATATTACAGGGAGTAAGGGCGCTGTGACCGCAAAAACCACCGGATAATGAGGTTGCCGCCATTTTCATCATCACTCTCATATACGCGTTTCCGACAAGCGCGGTTGTTGGTATGGTAAAACTTCCGGTACGGGTTCCTGTAGCTACATTGGTTAAAAAAGCCACCTCTTCGCCGGCATCGCTAAGTACATTGTTTTGGTTGTAGTCCACATAAATTTTAAAATTATACGTATTGCAGTTAACCACATTATTTTCTACCGGAAAAGTA
Source organism: uncultured Chitinophaga sp. (assembly GCA_964355045.1). GTDB lineage: Bacteria > Bacteroidota > Bacteroidia > NS11-12g > UBA9320 > JABWCE01. The sequence continues at coordinate 20,825 of CAYHCM010000008.1, forward strand.
ACGCTGAAATTATAGGTCTGACCTTTGGTAACTGTGGTAGTAAGCCCGGTATTTGTAAAACCAAAATTTTCGTTTACCGTCGAGGTTCTGTTAATTGCCGGTGATCCGTTGAGTTGAAAATTGGTAATCCCTTCACCGCAACATTCGGCTCCTGCAAAGGTACAGACCTGAGCCTGGGTAGTGTGCAGTGATAAAATAATCATACATGTTGCTGAGAAAATTGTAATCCGTTTCATTTGTTAGATGTCAGTGATTAAGGTGCTGACTCCGCACTTTTTATTAGATTGCCTACTCTGTTCGGTTTTCGGCTTTTCCGTTTATGAATTTCGAGTCAAATATACTATTTTGAGGGTAAATAAACGTTTTGTGAAAATTTAAAATTAACCGAAGTTCTAATGAAAGTTATTGAAAAATTGAATTTTAAGAACCAGAATAATATCTGAGAAAATAATTATTAACTTCGTTATTTTATGAAACATAAGAATTCCTTAACGGGTAAAAAGTAATGGAAATTATAAGAAACAATACTCAGATTACCTTTTGGTAAAAAAAATTCCTTTAAGCCGTAGTTTTATTAACCGCCTTTCGATACGGATAAGAATAAAAAATATGCCGGCGGGCAAAGCGGGCAAGGGCTCCCGAGTTTACCATTTTAATATAAATATTTTTGGGAACACCCAAATACTCATAAACACAGCCATCCTGAAACGTAATTTTAAGGGTTATTCCTTTGTATTCGTAGTCTTCAATAAATGAATTGGAAGTAATTTTAGCATACTCTTCACTATTGGCAGCGTGGGTTTCGGGGGCTATGCTCACCAAAAAATGGTAGGCATCAATTATTTCCTTACTTTTTGTTTCAGCAATTGATAAGCGGCTTTGGTCATGTTGCAACTTGTCGGGGTGCCATTCTTTTATCAATGTTCGGTAAATGGATTTTAATTCGGCAAGGCTTGCAGATTTTGTGATGCCAAAGGTTTTATGGCTTATTGAAATTCTTCGCATGTATTGTTTTCGGAGGATTATTTTGAACCCACGTTTTATTATTTATAAAAATTTATGGGTTTATTTTAAAAAAAGCCTTTAACAGAGTGAAAGAACAAAATGCCTCGGGCGGTGGCAAAGGTAGTTTAGTTTGGTCAAAGCCAGAGTTAATTTTTTCAAAACTTATTTCTTCTTGGCCTTTGCACGTTTTAAATTTTCCTCAATTTTAAATTTTACAATTTCACTTATCAGATGCAATGGCAAGGCCTTATCAAGCGGAAATTGAACTGAACCTTTGGCGCTTTTATAATTGGATATTTCATTTTTAAAGGCTTCGATGGCTGCTGGACCCGGGTAAAATCCGATATGCTTAGGATGACCAGCAAAATAAACCAGCATGCCATGGTATTTGTATGCAGGCATTTTATAACTGATTACTTCCTCAGCTTGAGGAGCCGCTTTTTTTATAATTTCCCTTAATAATTTTAATAAAGCTTGGGTTGGTTTCGGAAAACTCTCAATGTAAAGATCAATAGTGCTAATAGTATTTGAGTTCATAATAGCCAATAATTTAATTCTACCGCAAGGCAAATATTACGAAATAAATCCGGTTTAAAAAATTATTATTTACGGTAATTTGTAAAAATTCCTGAATCAAAGGCTGTCCAAACACAGGCTTTTTGTCCGCATTTTTTCAATCCGTCATTTGCCCAGCTATTGCAGGTATGCAGCATACTGTAGCTTCCGTTGGCCTCATAAAATGCATCTAAATTACCATAATTGGCATCGGTATTAATATAAATAAAATGCCCTGCTGAATCTTTTTGAAAACTTTCGGAAATATAATCTACCAACCGGGCATATTGTTTTCTACTCAGATTAAGTTTTATACATGAATCATTTTCCGTCATAGTTTTAAAAAAAGTAGCGTGAATAGCTGTGGTGCTCAAGGCAAATGCTGCATTAAAGGCTACTGAAAATTTTAGATCCGACCAATTGGGGGTTTCCAGATAAAACCCTTTATCGCCCCAGCCCATTCCCAAAAAATTCATTGAAGTGTCCTTCAGTTTGGTGTTCGAAAATTTTATTTCCTTACTCCAATCCATTTGTTCATTTCGTACAGGTACCACAAGGTCGGTATGTACGCCATTGGTTTTTATATAAATAGTTACTTCATCCGATTCAATAGGTTCCTTATCCACGGTAATTCTCGACAAACAATAGGCTGTAGTTAAATACAAGAGTACAAATACAACAATAGAAAGAACCGTGTAGCCAAGGTATTTTAAAATCTTTTTTAGTTTTTTCATTATTTATAGGGTTCAAAAATAAGGTAATTTAAAAAAGTTGTTTTTAAATAAAAGTTCGACTTTATTAAACTTCATTTCGCCCATTTAGTTATAGTTAAGGAATACAGCACAAGTGCCTCCGCCATTGGACTAATGGACATATCCACAAATTTTACTTTATATTTCAGTTCATTATTTTTTTTAATTCGTTTGGTTCCAACTTTTATTAAACGCATCAATTTATCAGCCGTATTATAATCGCCGGCAAGTACGGCATTACTAAGAGCAAACTCATTGGCCGGAATACTGAAGCCAAGTATTAGCGGGCCCGAATCAATATCACCAATATTTGTTTCCCGACTATTTTTTCGTTCTCTGAATAATCTGAAAACCAAATAATTTTTGCTGAAATGTTTCTTATAATTTTTGTATAATTGAACTGCGAATGTGCGGTCGAATTGGTAAATAAACATAATGCTCCAGCCCAACATGGAACCGCGGGGTTCTTCTAAAGCCTCACCGTTTTCCGGATTTATGGTAGAAAATAATACTCCGGTTTTTTTATCCAAATAATTTGCTTTGGCATAATCAATCCATTTTTTACAAATCGTTTCATAATTGCTTCCTGTATTAGTGCTGTGTATTTTTAATGAAGCCAGAGCCACCGAATTATCGGGTATCCAAATAGAATTGGAGTAGGATTCAAGATTTAGAAATTTGGAATCAGAATATCTTTTAAAAAGGGATTTTGAAATTTTATCATTCAGCTTATTAAACGAACTATCCTTTGAAATAAGTCTGTAACATCCCAGCATTAAATTGAGGTGCCCCAAATAAAGAACAGAAAAATCGGTAATAGAATCGGTTTGCATTAAGGATTGGTAAATTCCATAATGCGAAGAGATTTGACGGTCAAGAACTCTTAGAATAGAAGTTTTAATAATTTTAGAAGCGCGTTTTCTATAGCTCGTATCGCGAACCTCGATATTTGTTAACGCATACGACGTAAAGGCATAAGAGAATAATATAAATTCAGAATTGGTCGCGCTTAATTGCATAATTTCAGAGTTATAACTAAGAGGTTCTTCGATAACGCGCTGTAAATAATTTACACGCTGGGTTATATCTTTCGGTGTTGGGTAATAGTAATGTTGACCTTGAAGGTTAATAATCCAGAAAAGAAAAAGAATAAAAAGGATAATTAGTTTTTGCATGTGCTAAAGTTACACTAACTTTAAACGGGCTATCAAACTTTATAGTGTAGATTTTCTTAATTTATTTTCGCAAAATAAAATGAGGTTTTTAACCTGTCAATTTATAATCGGCAATAAGCAAACCCGGCGAGAGGTTTAGGCGTTTTGTTAAATTCCGAATCATTTCAACGGTTAGTTTGCGTTTGCGGTTTAGTATTTCCGAAACCCGGCTTTTTCCACCAATCGCATCAATAAGGTCAATCTGTTTTAATTGCATTTCTTCCATTCTAATCTTAATAGCCTCTATTGGATCAGGGGCATCAATGGGATAATGTTTATTTTCGTAATCATCAATTATTAATGCAATAATATCGGCCTCATCACTTTCCTGTGAACCAATTGGAGCATCAAAAACATTCTCCAGTCTTTTTAGTAATAATCTGTAATCTGCTTCAGTTTTAATAAGTTTGATATCCATCGTTATATAAATTTATATTGTATTTGCATCAATATTATCATAGTCTTTATGAGTGCCAATGAACCGTATAAAAATCCATTGTTTTTCAAAATTAAATTTTGTTACCAATCTATATCTATTGCTTTTGATATTAAAAACTATTCTGCTATCTTTTAAAATACTTGCATTTGCGTATGTTCTTTTTACCTCATTCGGAGAATTCCAATTGGAGCTTTTGGCAGTTTCATACCAAGTCTTCAAATACTGTTCAGAGTCTTTATGATTCTCCCAAAATTCTCTTAAGGTGCTTTTTGCAAATATTCTATCCATGTAGTATTAATGCATGATGCAAAATTAATAAATAATTCGCAATTTGGGAACTTTATATTTTATTTTAGATAAACGTAATATTATGAAAAACCCTACCCCTTCTTCCTGTTCAATCCCAAAGCCTTCAAAATCCAGGTAGGCAATGGTTTTTCAGGATTTCGTTTTCGAAGATTTAAGTACCAGCCCAATTTTTTAAGAATGGGTATTTTATGCGTTTCAACAAATTCTATCAGGGTTCCGTCAGGGTCTTCAATATAAGTAAAATGCCCAGCAGCTTCACCCATATCAAAACTTTGACTACTATCAACCGTAAATGGAAATCCATGGGCTTCACATTCAGCCTTTAAATCGGCCATACCTGTAATATCAAAACACAAATGAATAAAACCCAGATCGCCCCAAAGGCGGTTTTCAAAAATTTTTCGGGGAGTTCGGCTAAGGTTTTGAATTAATTCTATTTCGGTAGGGCCCAATAGTTTGCTAAAAGCCCCAACCCGGGGTTCGGTATGTCTTAAAAGTATTCTTCTCAATTTATCATCACCGCCGGGTAATCCTGTAAGATCGGGAAAATGGCCGGTTTCATCATACACTACCTTATCGTAACCCAAAATATTTTGATATAGATTCAAGGATTTATCAATATCTGAAACCCCAATTACTGCTCCGCAAACTCCACCGGTAAGAGCTCTTGTATTGCTAAACCAGCCGTTGAATTCAACGACCTGGAAAATATTGCTGTAAGGGTCTTTCACACCAAAACACAGAATTCCTGCCGGGTCGGTTACTACTTCACTAATCAATTCTACACCGCTTCTGAGCAACTTCTGATGCAAGGCTTTTACATCGCGGCATTTTATTTTTGGAAACTGAATACCAAGATCACCCAATTTAATTGCAAAGTCTGGTGGCTGGGGAGTTCGGCTGGTGTATTGCCAAATTTCAAACCCTCCGCCGCCTTGCATACTTATAGCTAAAATTGCATGGCGATGGTGCGGTTTGCCTGCTGTGTAGGGCAACATTAAATTGGCTTCGGCTTCTTCTTCAAATATTGGAATGTCGAGTGCAAAATTTTTCCTATACCAATCCCAGGCCTTATGAACATTGGGTACCCCCACACCAATTTGCTGTATTCCTGCTATGCGTTTTGTCATGGGGCAAAAATAAGTAACGTTGACGAGGTTTTAAACCTCGTCAACGTTTAGACTTCTTCTACCATTTTATTTTTTGAAACAATTCCAATTCCACCTACCTCAACCAATCCAACCTCACGGCAATTTTAAAAAACAAAGCAGGAAAAAACCGTTTCAAATAAACCATCATCAAATCCATTTTTCCAATTAATACTTCCCTCTTATTTTTCTCAATGGCATTAATAATTTTTTTAGCACAAACCGAGACTTCGATTCCATTTTTCTGGCCTTCATCCATTTTGCCATAGTTGGATCCATCTGCATTTACAGCATTGATAGACATATTGGTTAATATTCTTCCCGGGCATATTATTGTAACGTGGACATTGTTTTTTAAATTTTCAATAGCCAAAGATTCAAAATAGCCGTGTAAAGCATGTTTGGAAGCTGAATATGTACTTCTCAAACCAAAGCCAAATTTTCCGGTAATACTGCTTAATACCCCAAACTGTCCTCCTCCGGCTTTTATAAAATAAGGCAGCAAGGCACTGCTTAAAGCTACTTGTCCAAAAAAATTAACTTCCATTATTTTCCGTACCACCGTCATGCTGGTTTCCGCTGCCAAACCTCGCTGACTTATTCCTCCACAATTTATCAAAACATCTATTTTACTTGTAAAGTCCAAGGCTTGTTTCACTATGGATTCAGGATACTGAATAGTTGCTAAATCAAAAGGTAGTACAAAACAATTCGCCCCAAGATTTTTGCATGTGTCGGCCACCCTTTCAAGTTCGGTTTGTCTGCGGGCCGAGAGTATTAAATTACAACCCGATTGAGCATATTGCAAAGCCAAAGCCTCACCGATTCCGCTACTTGCGCCTGTTATCCATATTGTTTTATTGCCCATTTATATCCATGTTAAAAAATAAAAATCACTGGTCTTCATATCATTATCCTTAAGTAATGGCGTTTCCAAAACTTCATTATCTAAAACTTCATACACCCTGAAAAAAACTTTAAGATTTAAAAAAGGTATTACCCGTGTAAAACAAAAATTCATGGTTTGGTTTTCATAATCAATAGCAGTAAGTAGTATTTGTTTTTTAAAATCAACGTCATGTATGGAGCCAAATTTAAACACCGATTCCTTGGCGCTCCATAGCAAACAAATACACGCTGCATAAGACTCTTCGGGGAAAATAGCCGCTTCATCGTCATTAGTAAATTTATGAGCAATCCGTTTTATTCGTTCATCAAATAATTCTAAATCAATGCCACACGAATGGGTGGTATTAAAAATAGCCGCAGCCATATTACCCGAATGCGAAATTGAAATATGTCCATCTTCATCGGCCAAAAAGGGTTTACCTTCCTTGTTCTTAATAATTTTAGAGGATGAATTTCCTACAGATTCCTGCAAAGCAAGTCGCGCAGCAAGCCAATGTGTGTTTCGCCGGTCGGTTTTAAACGGCACAAACTCATCAATGGTAAGCATAGCCTGCAATTGCTCAGGCATTTCGGTAATATGCCAAAGAGCAATGGTTCCAAGGGGGTGCTTGTGTTTGTTAATGAGGGGCAAAATTTATACTAATTCAAGTTTTTTGCGCTCTTTACTCAGGTCATAATATGCCTGAACCCGCATCCAATATTCGGCATCAATATTTAATAATTTTTCAAGGTTAATAGCTAAATAAGCACTGACATGTCGTTTGCTGTTCAACAATTCACTTAAATGACTTGGTTTAATTCCAAGCATTTCAGCAAAGCCTGATTTTTTGATATTTCTGGCTTCCAGTTCAATCCTTAACACATCTCCCGGGTGGAGGTTTACATCCGTTGTAATCAGTTTCCCGTTTTTACTTAAAACTTTATAATGGTTCATATTAATCGTAGTGATTGGTTAAATCTTCAATAATTAAAATTTCATGCAATTCTATTTCATCCTCCTCCAAGCTTAAAATTAGTCGGTATTTTAAATCAATTCTTACCGAATAAAATCTTTTTAAATTCCCACTGAATTTTTCAAAATAAAGGCCTTTAAATTTTTTTAAGTCATTTGAATCTTCAGCAAATTTCAAAATTTCTACGGTCTTTTTAAATTTAGTAATAACAACATCGCTGTAAAGAGGCTTTCCTTTCGTTTTATGTCCTACATACAGTTGTTCGAGGTATTCATTATTAAATCGAATTATCATAATGTAATCTGAAAGCAAAGCTAAAACATTTTAATTATTTCATTACCAAAAAATGTGAATTTTATTTCAGCTACAAAGCATATTTCCTAAACCGGATATATAAAATTCTTAAAAGATGATATTCTCTTTCGGGTTAAAACAAATTACCTTTGCTCAATGAATAAAATTCAAAAAGCCATTCTCATTATTATGGATGGTTGGGGAATTGGGAAGCACGATAAGTCGGATGCTGTTTATATGGCAGATACGCCTTTTGTAGATAGTTTATATAAAACAGTTCCAAATTCTACTTTGTTAACACATGGCTTAAATGTGGGTTTGCCAACCGGGCAAATGGGAAATAGCGAGGTTGGGCATTTAAATATTGGTGCAGGACGAATTGTTTATCAAATGCTCACCCGCATTGATAAAGCCTTCGCAGACGGGGACGTAGAAAAAATTGACGTTCTGAAAAATATTATTGAGAAAACAAAAACTTCTAAAAAGAAAATTCATTTAATTGGCTTGGTGTCTGATGGCGGAGTACATTCGTCCATTGAGCATTTGATAAATCTTTGTGAAATTTTTAAGAAAAATGGGTTGGATAATCAAACATTTATTCACGTGTTTACCGATGGCCGCGATACCGACCCCAGAAGCGGAATTGGTTATTTGAAAAATTTAATGGCTAATCCTAAAATTGGCCAAACAAAAATTGCAAGTTGCATAGGCCGCTATTATGCCATGGATAGGGATAAACGATGGGAACGTATAAAATTGGCTTTTGATTTATTGACAAAAGGTGTTGGAGAAGAAACGACTGATTTATTAAAAACTATTTCTGAATTTTATAAAAACGAGGTAACCGATGAGTTTTTAAAACCAATTACTGTAAGGGATCAAAACGGTGAACCCCTTGCTATTATTGAAGAAGGCGATATTGTTATTAATTTTAATTTCAGAACCGATCGCGGAAGGGAAATTACCATTGCCCTTACCCAAAAAGATTTTCCCGACCAGGAAATGAAACGCTTGGATTTGGATTATGCCACCTTTACCGAGTATGATAAGACCTATAAAAATGTCAACATTCTTTTTGAAAATGATGATTTAAAAAATACGCTTGGAGAAATAATTTCAAAGCATAATTTCAGGCAAATTCGTGCAGCAGAAACCGAAAAATATCCACATGTCACCTTCTTTTTTTCGGGCGGAAGGGAAAATGAATTTGTGAATGAAAAACGGATTATGATTCCTTCACCCAAGGTGGCTACCTACGATTTACAACCTGAAATGAGCGCCATTCCGTTGAAGGATGCCATTTTAAAAGAAATAGAAATTGGGGAGACAGAATTTATATGTATCAACTTTGCCAATGCCGATATGGTGGGGCATACAGGCGTTTATCCGGCCATTGTAAAAGCGGTGGAAACGGTAGATTCATGTGTAAAAGAATTGGTAAATGCCGGTTTAAAAAATGGATATCAGTTTATAATAATAGCTGACCACGGCAATGCCGATTTTGCTATTAATGATGATGGAACACCTAATACAACTCATAGTATGAATCCGGTTCCTTGTTTTTTAGTAGGCAATAAGGAAGCTAAAATGCACGATGGAATATTGGCGGATATTGCTCCAACTATTTTAAAAATTATGGGGATTGAGAAGCCTCAAGAAATGACAGGGAAGGCTTTGTTTTAAAATCCAAAATCGCAAATTATTGCTTTTTATTGCGAATGCATTCGCAATATATTGCTTTTTTCTGCGAATGCAATCGCAATATTCGGCATTTTTGGGAAATATTTTAGGCTTACTTTTGAGGCTTAAAATCTCATGCAACTTATTTTCGCCAGCAACAATCCCCATAAATTAGATGAAGTAAAAGCCATTCTTGCCCCAACGGGTATTGAAATAAAAAGCCTGAATGACATAGGTTTTTATCAGGATATAGAAGAAACAGGTTTAACTTTTCAAGAAAATGCGGCCATAAAAGTAAATGCCATTTATTCATTAAAAAATGTAGATTGTTTTGCAGATGACAGCGGTTTGGAAGTGGAAGC
>CAYHCM010000008.1:30544-44914 GCA_964355045.1 uncultured Chitinophaga sp.
ATTCATTAAAAAATGTAGATTGTTTTGCAGATGACAGCGGTTTGGAAGTGGAAGCATTGAACGGGCAACCCGGAGTTTTTTCAGCCAGATTTTCGGGTGAACACGGAAACCATCAGGCCAATAACCAGAAATTATTAAAAGAATTAGAAGGTAAACCAAATCGCAAGGCGTGTTTTAAAACGGTTATTGCCCTGATACTGCATGGCAGCATTCATTATTTTGAAGGACGAGTGGATGGCACTATTGCTGAAAAAATGAGTGGGAAAGAAGGTTTTGGTTATGACCCATTATTTATTCCGGAAGGTTATGAAAATACCTTTGCCGATATGCCGACAGAGATGAAAAATTCCATAAGTCACCGAAAAAGAGCTTTGGAGGAGATGAGAAAATTTTTGGCAAAAATGGATTCATAAGCTAATGTTAAAACTATTCTTTTACTGTTTTTTGTTTTTGTCGGAATAAATAATAGGAATATCCAAAGGGGAAAATAGTTACTGGGATTATACCACAAATAAAAATGCTTTGTGAATACTCCTGAGGCGATACAATAATTAAAACCAGCATTATTAGTCCGCCGAAAAACCAGAGTTTAGAACCAACATGATGCGTCTTACGCCAATTTTCATCATCTTCCAAATTCCAGGGTGTTCTTATACCTACAAAATAATTGGGTTTGATGTTATTCATAAAATTTCCAAGAACTACGAATATCAATGAAATTAAAACAAACTTATATTTTGAAGAGAAACCTGTTTTATTTAATTCAGTATAATGTTGGGTTACGTAAACGATAAAGAGCGATATGAGGGTAATAAATAGTGTGGTTACCCATGAAATCTTTACCATCAAAGGATTTGCCGATGCATATCGTTGTTTCGGGTCAATTTTATGAAGGTTAATAATCAGGAGAGAAACTCCTATTGATACTGCGAAAGTGAAAAATACAATTCCTAATAATTCAAATTTGCTTCCATAGCTATTTGCCACCATATTTGAATCATAGTGTGTAGGAACCCTTTCAGGCAATTTGCTCCAAATTGTTGATAAATAAATTGTAGGGATCAAACCGATTAATGACTGCCAAAGAATAAGAACTGATTTTTTCATAATTGAGTTTTTTAAATTTTTATTTTTTATTGAATTGAATCATCCATTTCATGATATCATCTAAGACGGTTGTGTTTAAGGTGTAAATCAGAAACTGACCTTTTTTCTGGCATTCAATTAAGCCGGCGCGTTTTAAAATTTCGAGATGATGAGAAATACTTGGTCCTGAAATTTTAAATTTTTCAACAATTTCGCCGGCAGCCAGGTCTTGTTCCCTTAGAAGTTCTAATATTTCCCTGCGGGTTTTGTCGTTGAGTGCTTTAAAAGCAAGACTGAGTGACATTGATTAGATATTTAGGCAAATGTCTAAATAATATTTTAATTGAACAAGAAAAATTTAAATTTATTTTTTAGGATTGTTTAAAACTGCTATCGGGGTCTACTATTTATACCAAACAAATCAATAATTCCTTATACAAATTTTCATCCCCGGTATTGGTCATAATGCCTTTGCTTCTGAGATCGAGGGTATTTAAAGAATGTAAAATATGCTCCACTTTGACAGATGAATAGTACTTTAAGGTTTGCCGGTAATCTTTTAAAAAATAAGGGCTAACTCCAATAATAGAGGCCAGTTCCGCATCCGATTTGGAAAGATTGGCAGCGGCCATATACACTTTGGTGAAAAAAGTATTAAGGGTGGAAATAACCATGATGATGGAATTATTTTTGGTATCTGAAGCAAAAAAGTTGATGATTTTGGAAATCCGTTTTATATCGTTTCGGGCTATGGCATTTTGAAGTTCAAAGGCACTGTACTCCTTGCTGATACCTATATATTTTTCAATATCGGTCAATGAAATATTTTTTCTTTCTCCAATATTCAGGAATATTTTTTTTAATTCATTTTCTAATTTACCAAGATCATTGCCGCACGATTCGGCTATAAGTTGCAAACCTGCGGCATCTGTTTTATACCCTTGCTCCTTAAGGTATCCATCAATCCATTCGGCTAATTTATAATCCGGTATTTTTTCACTTTCAAATACGGTGTACTTTGATAAAAGCTTAAAGGTATTCGTTTTTTTAAGTTGACCGTTTGTTCTAAAAAGCAAAACCAAAACCGTGCTTTTCAAAGGATTCTCCAGATAAGGATTAAGTACATCCAAATTTTTTAAATATTGTGCTTCTTTGATAATAACCACCTGCCTTTCGGCCATCATAGGGTAGCGTTTAGCGGCACTTACTATAGATAGGGTATCAATATCCTTTCCATAAAAAATGGATTGGTTAAACCCTTTTTCGGCATCATTTAAAACTTCCGTTTCCAACCGGTCACAGATTTTATCATTAAAATAAGGTTCATCACCGCACAAGGTGTAAACAGGACTGTAATGTTTTAAGTCCAGTTCTTTCATAACCCCTTCAAATGATACGCCGGAAGTTTGTTTTGCCATCGGTTGCGAAATTGCAAAATTATGCTGATTTTTTACTGTTATTTTGCTAACAAATTATAGCCACAGATTCTTAGATTAAAAAAATTGGTTCAGATTAAATCAGATAAAAATAGTTTCTATTTTTTAATTCATAATCATTCAAAGTGAGGAAAATTCCAATTTTCCATCTGATTTAATCCATTGAAAATTTTAAATTTGAGAATCTGTGGCAGAAAATCAACACCTATAATTTGAAACTATTTTCATTCCATAATACCCCGTTAAAAATTATTGAAAAAGAAGGAAAATCCTTTGTTTATGACCCGCTTCGCAAAAAGTATTTTATTTTAACCCCAGAAGAAGAGGTACGGCAAAAATTAGTTTGGTATTTAATAAATGTAAAAAATATTCCTCTTGGATTGATAGCTGTAGAGCGGGCTTTGAAAATAAATGGGATGCTTAAACGCTTCGATATTGTCGTTTATAATTCATCCGGAAACCCTGAATTGGCCATTGAATGTAAAGCTCCTTCCATCAAACTTACCCAAAAAACCTTGCAACAATTAGCCATTTATAATCTCCATCTAAAAGCGGAATACCTGATGGTGAGCAATGGTTTGCATCATTTAATAAGTCAGGTAAATTTTGGGACGAGGGAGATAAAGTTTTTGGAAAGGCTGCCGTATTGAATTTTTTGATGATAAAAATTTTAACTTTGTAAAAACTTTAATGCAAAAGATTATTTCAAGCAATATAGATAAAATTAAGGATTTGTGCCAGAAACACAATGTAAAGTCACTTTTTGCTTTTGGTTCTGTTTGTTCTGAAAATTTTAATGATGATAGTGACATTGATTTATTGATTTCTTTTTATCCAATGGATTATGCAGACTATGCAGATGCCTATTTTATTTTAGCCAGCCAGTTTGAAGATCTATTTCATCGTCAGGTAGATTTAGTTACTGATAAATCTCTTGCTAATCCATATTTTATTAATTCTGTTAACAGGAGCAAAATTTTGCTTTATGACTGAAGAAATCAGGAAAAACTTATTTGATATTTTGGAGTCTATAAATTCCATTGATTCATTTCTTGGTTCAAATCATGATTTTAATATATACCTTTCGAATAAAATGTTGCGCCGGGCTATAGAAAGGGAATTTGAAATTATTGGTGAAGCAATGAATAGAGCCCTTAAACTGGATTCTTCAATTAATATCTCGAGTAAAGTTCAGTTTGTAAGTATGAGAAATAGAGTAATCCATGCCTACGACAAAGTAGATGATGAAATAGTATGGGGTACTATCATCAGGCATCTGCCAATCTTAAAAAATGAGGTTGAAAATTTGTTGAAATAGGTTTCCTCACTCAACTCACCCTGCTCCAATCCCCCTTTACCCTTTTCAATTGTTCAAACCAATTTCTTAATCTTAAATTTTCTGGCTTCATTAATAAGGGGTCATTTTTTAAAAGATCATCGGCGGCTATTCGGGTTTTAATTAATAAATCTTCGTCCTTTACCAAATCGGCAATTTTCAAATCCAACAAACCGCTTTGGCGTGTGCCAAGCATATCGCCGGGGCCGCGAAGTTTTAAATCCAAATTGGCTATTTCAAACCCATCGGTGGTATCGAGCATTGCCTTTATTCGTTCACGGGCAACTTTTCCAAGTTTTACGGAAGTGAGTAAAATACAATAGGATTGCTCCGCTCCGCGGCCCACTCTTCCGCGCAACTGATGCAATTGCGACAGCCCGAACCGTTCCGAATTTTCAATAACCATCACACTGGCATTGGGCACATTTACCCCCACTTCAATAACGGTGGTACTTATGAGCATATTTAGTTCGCCGCGTTTAAAGGCATTCATCACTATTTCCTTTTCTTTGGCTTTCATTTTGCCATGCACCATCCCAATTTTATAATCTGACTCCGGAAAAATTTGTTTTAGTTTATGAAATCCATCCAGCAAATTTTGATAATCCAGGGTCTCTGATTCCTGAATTAGCGGATAAACATAATATATCTGACGGCCATTGGCAATTTCCGTTTTTAAAAATTGAAAAATTTCATGGCGCTTGGTTTCGTAGCGATGCACGGTCTTTATGGCAATTCTTCCTTCCGGCATTTGGTCAATTTTCGAAACATCCAAATCGCCATATACAGTCATAGCCAAAGTTCTCGGAATTGGTGTGGCCGTCATCACCAAAACATGGGGCGGTATTTCGTGTTTATTCCAAAGTTTGGCCCGTTGAGCTACACCAAATCGGTGTTGTTCATCAATAATTACCAATCCCGGATTTTTAAAAACTACATCATTTTCAATCAGGGCATGAGTTCCCACCATAATATCAATTTGCCCTTCAATCAAAAGTTCCAGAATTTTAGCTTTCTTCACTTTTTTGGTACTACTGGTCAGCATTTCAATGCGCAATCCCAAGCCGGAAAGCATGTGGCTTATGTTTTCAAAATGCTGGTTGGCCAATATTTCGGTAGGAGCCATAATGGCAGCCTGAGTTCGGTTATCAATGGCAATAAGCATTGAAAGCAAAGCCACAATTGTTTTTCCGCTGCCCACATCACCTTGCAAAAGGCGGTTCATCTGCTTGCCCGTTGCCATATCGGCCCGTATTTCTTTCAGTACTTTTTTTTGAGCATCGGTTAGTTCAAAGGGCAAATGATTTTTATAAAAGGTATTAAAATTATAGTCAATTTTATGAAAGATAAATCCCTTCACATCGCGTTTACGTTTGTTTTTCAGTCCCGCTATTTTTACATTTAAAAAAAATAATTCTTCAAATTTGAAACGCAATTGGCCTGCTGCAAAATCATTATTTGTTTCAGGCAAATGAATCATTCTGTAAGACTTTCCGCGTGATTCCAATTGGTACTTGGCCAATAAATAATCGGGCAAAACTTCATCAATGCTCAACGCTTTATTTTCAAAAAGTATTTGCATCATACGGTAAATGGCTTTTGAATCAATACGATGACTTTTTAGTTTTTCAGTTACGTTATACACCGGTTGCATTCCCCTTGGCGGTTTGTCATTTTCTATCCATTCCACCTCGGGGTGCACCATATTTAATGAATGAACAAACAAAGAAGGTTTACCAAAAATGATGCATGTTTTATTAATTCCAATGGTTTCTTTAATCCATTTTATATGCTGAAACCATACCAATTCTATTTCACCCGTATTATCCCGAAAAGTACCTGAAAGCCTTTTACCACGGCCTTCTCCAATTTCCTTTATATCAGTAATCACCCCTTTCAATTGTACAAAAGGCATATCCTCATTGAGTTGATTTATGGTAAAAAATTGAGAACGGTCAACATATCGAAACGGAAAATGATTTAATAAATCGCCAAACGTAAAAATGCCCAATTCAGTTTTAAAAACCTCTCCCTTCACAGGGCCAACGCCTTTGAGATATTCGATGGGTGTGAGGAGGAATTGGTTTTGCATTTTATTAGGGTTGGGAACGCTGACGACGCAGGTTGTTATGATTGGGTATGATTTTTTATTTTTTAAATAATATTGAAATATAAGTTCATTTTCATAAACTTTTTATATTTAGTATTTCTTCTCTCAGCTTGTAAGGTTTTAATCTATTATCTAAAAATTCACCGTCTTTTATTTTGATTTGTTCCTCATGCCAACTTTTGTTTTCATTGAAAAAATCAACCGCATCATCCATTTTATTGTCCATTAAATAGAAGTCAGTAATAGTCTCAAGGTGCCTGATTGGATATTCTTTTAAGAAATTAATCGCAGTATCTCTGTTCTTAAAATTGTCAAAGAATTTCTTACCCGCATTGTTTAAGTTTTCCAAAATGGATGTCATTACCTTTTCATTATCATATTTCACAAGATCATACCACATATGATCATAAAATGTTTTAACCCAATTATCAATATACTCAACCCGGTTGCCATAAATGCTATTAGTATTGTTATTTTGTAACCTATATGTATCCTTTTCCCATTTTCGATATTTGTCAGAAAATACGGATAGACAGATATCAAAATTTACAATGTTGTTACCATTATTAAATTTTCCTTTACTATAAGAAATGTAATATTCAAAGAAGTCAACTTTTTTCTTAAATTGATTTTGTGATTTTGAAAAAGAAAAACCTTGTTCAGCTAAACTTTCTCCAAGAAATTCCTGAAACAATTTAGATATTCTGTCTCCGGGTTTCATATCAGGATATAAGTGGTTTACCTGTGGTTTTTGATTAAATAGTCCGAACATTTTTTATGTCTTTTATAATTAAACTATGATTTTTTTCTTTATTTAATTTTTCTACAAATTTATAACTCTGTTTCGTTTGAAATTTTAAAAGGCTTACTAAAGTTAGGACGAATCATTTTCCAAATTACCCTATCCGGAGTTTTGCCATCAAGCATACTAAACAAAACTGATGGATATTTTTGGGTTTGGAAATATAAAGCTGTTTCTTTTCTTGTTTCTAACTCTGTAAATACAGATTTACATTCATTAAGTATTTTATCAAATTGCATTAACAATTCTTTTTGAGTTTTCTTTACCCAATTATAAAATTCATCAGGAACTTTTTCTAGAAATTCATCGAAGGGTTTACCTTCGGATAAATATTCCCAAATAATAATATTTGAAACGCCGGTAATAATTCTATGAAGTTTTACATATTCTTCAAATTTTATTTTCATTCGGAATCCATTTTTGAATCTAACAACAAAGCCTTCCTTATTATTTTCTTCAAGTGATTTTAATCCCTTTAAATCATTTATACCGTCATATCGTTTTACAATGGGAAAGCCAATGTCATCAATACTTTCATCACCCGTAGTATGGCAAATTATAGTAATTAAAATCAAATCGTCTAAAGCCCCATAATCAACTACAATCCTATTTTCGGGATAAATTATTTCAAAAAGATAAGTTTTGTTTCTGTCCAATTTATCGAATGTATGCTGGTATTTTGAATGCAGTATCGCTGTCGCATGTTTAGCCTGTTCACTTTCAAAACTGCCTCGTGTAGCAATATATGGCGTATCATTTAACCAGTACAGAATACCGAGTGAGCCATCTAATTTTTCAAATACATCAAATGATAAATGTGGAATTTCTTGAGGTTGGAGTTCTTCTAAATTGAAAAATTTTCTAAATGGCTTTGCAATAATATTCATTTCAGAATCCAATATCAAACCACGTGTTTGCATTGTAACTTCATTCCAAAGTTTATCATATTGAACTTTTTGAGAATAATTATAAATGAACAAATCCGCATTTGGATGCTTTTGCTCCGTTACCAATTTTTCATCCAAATAGTGTTTTAATAATTCTTTATTCATAAATTAATCCTTATCATCAGCGTTCCCATTTCTTAAATTATTTTATGCAACAAAGCCGTAAACTCCATCAACCATGCTATGCCCATGTGAACAATAATTCCTCCGGCTACCGAGCCGGTTCGTATGGCGATAATTCCTAAGAGAGTTCCTCCGAAAAATGAACTGATGGTTTCGCCCAAAGGTTTGCCAAAATGGATACTTACATAAAAGCAAGCCATAGGCAATAAACATCCCCATCCAAAATGCCTGTAAAAAGCCAAGAGCAAAAATCCCCTGAAAAAGAATTCTATAAAAATAAAATCAAAGCCGTAAAACAGTTCATAAATAAAAAAATATTTTTGATCGCCGGGGTTGTCCATATTCAGTGGTTCCAAAGAAAAGCCTATCGGATATTTGTTCAAAAAATCGCTTTGATAGGAAGCTAAAACCACCAAAGGAATCATAAGTGCCAATAAAATAAGATATGGCTTGGTGTCATAATTTTTAAGCGTTAATCCATAAAACGGCATTTTAGATTTGTCCATTAGCCGCCAGTAAATATAAATGGGAATGACAATTACCAAGTCGCGAAGAACTACTGCTGAGCAGCGATAATAAAAATAAGCAGTTCGGCCAGTAGGTAAAAATTTATATATTTCATCACTAAAATAATTAACCCCGGTCCGAAGGCTAAAAACGAACGGAGCTAATAAAAGCAAAAACCAAAACAGCGGTTTGTTCCACAATTTCCAATCTTTATAAAACCAACTATAGAGTAAATAACCAACGAAAAACGGAATTAAATAAATTAGAAATTGAACAATTACTTCCATAACCGTATCATGGAATTTAATTTCAAACCTATCTGTATAGTTATAATAATATTCAATAAATATATAGCCTGCCAGAAAAAGCACGATGCTAAATAAAAACCATGGTTTTGACTCTTTTGTTATGTAATCATTGAGATAGGAAATAATTTTTTTCAAATCGTTGGCAAATTACAATTGAATTGTTCAAATCTAAAATCAATATTTTGTTGGAATGTTCAATACTCGTGCGTCAGCCGTCCCCCTTATAAAGGGGGTAGGGGGATGAGTTTGAATATAAGAATGAATTCAACAAAATTGAAATCATAATTCTAAAATCGTAAATAGAATTATCTTTGCCCCATGAGTCAAAAACCGATTACCGAGTTTATTGAAAAATATTTTTTACATTTCAATTCCGCCGCATTAATTGATGCAGCCAACGGGTATATAAAGCATTTGGATGAAGGAGGGAAAATGATGATAACCATCGCCGGAGCTATGAGTACCGCCGAATTGGGGAAAATTTTAGCGGAAATGATTCGGCAGGATAAAGTGCAAATTATTTCATGTACAGGTGCCAATTTGGAAGAAGACTTGATGAATTTGGTGGCTCATAATCATTATGAACGGATTCCCAATTACCGTGATTTAACGCCTCAGGAAGAATGGGGTTTATTGGAACGGGGATTGAACCGTGTAACCGATACCTGTATTCCTGAAGAAGAGGCATTTCGCAGATTGCAAAGTAAAATATATAAACTTTGGAAAGAAGCCGATACCAATGGTGACCGACTTTTGCCTCATGAGTTTATGTATAAAATGATTTTGAATGGTTCTTTAAAAGAATTTTATCAGATAGACCCAAAAGACAGTTGGATGATTGCTGCGGCCGAAAAGAATTTACCCATTATTTGTCCGGGTTGGGAAGACAGCACCATGGGAAATATTTTTGCTTCATACTGCATAAAAGGCGATTTAAAACCAACCACTATAAAATCAGGAATTGAATATATGATTTGGTTGAGCGATTGGTATCGCAAAAATTCATCGGGCAAAGGGGTTGGATTTTTCCAGATTGGTGGCGGTATAGCTGGCGACTTCCCGATTTGCGTGGTGCCCATGATATATCAGGATTTGGAATGGCACGATGTACCATTTTGGAGTTATTTCTGCCAGATAAGTGATAGCACGACAAGTTATGGCTCATACTCCGGTGCGGTACCCAACGAAAAAATAACCTGGGGAAAGTTGGATATCAATACCCCAAAATATATTATTGAATCGGATGCTACTATTGTGGCGCCGTTGGTTTTTGCGAAGGTTTTGGGGTGGTAAGGCGTAAATAACAAATTTTAAATTCCAAAAAAAAAGTAAATTCCAAGACTTAAATTCAAAACATTCTTTTCACAAAAGGTTTGAATTTTTAAAATACAGTAACTTGAAATTTATTTAAAAATTTAAATTATCCCTTTCCTTATAGCCGTAGCTATTAATTCAGCAGTATTGGATACATTTATTTTTTTTAGCATATTTTTCCTGTGTTTATCAACGGTTTCTTTACTGATAAAAAGACGTTCGGCTATTGTATTACTGCGATGTCCTTGAATAATCAAATGCAATATTTCCTTTTCCCTTACAGAAATTAATTGATTAGTAGGAGAAAACTTGTTTTGAACATTTACATTAATATAGGATGGTTCGCCATTAAGTCCTATAAATGAAAGTAACGGGAGACCTTCATGTTTCAAATGTGAAATATCAGTATGCGCTACAAAGGTTCTTAAAAGAGCACCCGATTCAGAATGTTGAATAGTTATTACTTGTTGCAAAATCCGGATATACTCCCCGTTGTTTTTTCTTACTCTATAATCATACCTCACTTTATAATTTGGGATTTGGCAGGGTCTTAAAGTTCCGAAAAATTCAATAACTTTATTCTCGAAATTTAAAAACCAGGGTTGGTCATCCGGATGAATTTTATCCAAAAAAAATGGAACATCTGTTTCGGTAGCCTTATAGCCTAACACGGTCTCAATTTCTTCACTTACCCAGTCGAAACATGTATTGCTTAAATTAAAAATAAAACAATAGTAATCACCGACGCTAAAAATTTCGAGTAATTTTTTATGGATTTCCACATCCAATTTAAGCTCTTCTTTTGGAATGCGTTCAGAAAGGACATCCCAGATTTTTTTACTTTCAAAAAATATCGGTTTCATTAAAAAAATACCTATTTATGGTTATTGTTAAGGTTTAGTTATTAACTATTCTTTGTAGTACAATTTATTTTTAACGAAACCGGAATAAAAAATTAAACAATAGTAGCAAATAAAATTTAAACTAAACTTAATTTATTTTTAAGATGAAAAAAATCTCTCAAGTTCTAATTTCAGCTAAGCCTGTATTTGTATTCTTATCCCTCATAAAAAAGGTAATCTTTTTTGTTTTTTGGTCGTTTTTATTATGTGAAACGTTTGCAGCTGCCCCTACAAGTTACACTGTACCTGCTAACCGGGTAACTTACACGGGTGCCAACCTTAATTGCAGGGTGAATCCAAACAGCGAAACCACTACTATCAGTTTTGAGTATGGGCTTACTGCATCTTATGGCTCTACTGCTACTGTTTCAGGTACATCTACAGGCTCCTCGATTGTATTTAAAAAATCAACCATTACCGGGCTTTTGCCTGGCCGAACCTACCACTACCGTGTGAAGGCTGTGAACGGAAGTGGAACGGTGAATGGCAGCGATAGAACATTTGTAACGGGAAGTAATTTTAATTCCGGTTCAGCCAATGGACATCAAACTCTTACAGTAGGTTCTGATGGAATGGTATATGCTTTTGGCCGGGGTGGTTATGGTGAATTGGGTGACGGAGCCAATACCGATAGAAGCGCCCCGGTGCGTGTACTGAAAGGAGCCTATAATGGTACCACATACTTGGGCGATAACGCTGCCAATCCAATTATTGCAGTTGCAGCTGGTGAATATCATGGTATGGCATTGGCTGCTGATGGAACTGTTTATACCTTTGGATATAATTATTACGGGCAATTGGGCGACAATTCAAATACCAATGGAAGCGTTCCTGTTCAGGTATTGAAAGGAGACTATAATGGAACAACTTACTTAGGCGACAATAGCGCCAACCCTATTGTTTCTGTTGCTTGCGGCGATATGCACAGCATGGCATTGGCGGCCAATGGAACTGTGTTTACAGTTGGTTGGAACGGCTACAAGCAATTAGGTGACGGTACAACTACCGATAGAACTACCCCGGTTCAGGTATTGAAAGGGGCTTATAATGGTACCACAAACCTTGGCGACAATTCTGCCAACCCTATTATTTCTCTCGCAGGTGGTTACGGCCATAGCCTGGTGATGGCGGCTGATGGAACTGTTTTTGGGTTTGGAGCTAATAATTATGGGCAATTGGGAGATAGTACACAAACCAACAGGTCCACTCCGATTCAGGCATTGAAAGGCGAATTCAGCGGAACAACTTACTTTGGCGACAATACGTCCAATCCTATTATTGCTATTGCTGCAGGGTGGTGTCATACCATTGCACTGGCAGCAGACGGAACTGTTTTTTCTTTAGGGCTTAATCATCTTGGGCAATTGGGTAATGATACAGTTATAGATGAATTTACTCCTATTCAGGTACACAAAGGTAATTATAGCGGTACTACATATCTTGGCGATAATAGTGCCAACCCCATAGTTGCTGTTACTGCCGGGCGGAATTATTGTATAACGTTGGCAGCCGATGGAACTGTTTTTACATTTGGGTGGAATAGCTATGGACAATTGGGAAATAATACAACCGACAGAAGAAGTGCACCTGTAAGGGTATTGAAAGGTGCCTATAGTGGTACTACCTACTTAGGCGACAATACGTCCAACCCAATAATAGCCATAGCTGCCGGTGAAGAACATAGCATAACATTGGCGAGTGATGGAAATTTATTTCCATTTGGGGCTAATGGTGTCAACCAACTTGGTGATAATACAGGCACCTCCAGATATACTCCGATAAAAACAACAGGAGTTGGATCCTCAGGTTATCTGGATTTGATAGGTTGTTCGGGGTTAAACTCGTTGCCTTCAGTATTGGCAACTACCTATACCGGTAGTTATAAAGAAACTGATGCCGCCGGATGGACTCACTATTGCACCAGTGACAATCAATTATTACTATCCCTAAAAATAGGAAGCAGCGGCGCAGTAGTTAATGCCAATGAGGTTGCATTAAAAACGGGAAACAGCACTACCTTTAGCAGCAGCAGCAGTGGAGGTATGATAACAAACTCCAATGGCTATGCCATTATCGACCGCCGATGGAATGTAACTCCCACCACTCAGCCAAGCAACGGCAATGTGGGTGTTAAATATTATTTTACCAATACTGAATATACGGCTGAAGTAGCTGCATTAGCAGCCCTTTCAAGTGCGACCACAATTACCAATGCCAATCAATTGCAAATGTATAAAGCCACCAGTGGTTCAGCCTATGCCGACCCACATACCGTTAATGGGATCGTATTAACACACGGATCTACTCCAGGCACTACAGTTTGGAAATGGGCTCAACAAGGCACAAGCGATCATTCGGCGGAGTTTGAAGTTGCATCGTTTTCGGGCGGTGGCGGTGGTGGTGGTGGTGGCAATGCACCATTACCTGTAACTCTAATTTTATTTACAGGAAAATTAGTAAATGCAAATGCCGTATTAAACTGGACCACCGCCACTGAAATAAACAATGACCATTTTGATATAGAACGCAGCTATAACGGCGATGCATTTATAAAAGTAGGTGAAGTAATAGGTTCTGGTACTCACAACCAACTTAAAAACTATACATTTACTGATAATACTATAAATAAACTATCAGCCGATAAATTTTTCTATCGACTTAAGCAAGTTGATTTTGACGGTCAATTAGAATATTCACATACAATCCTTGTAAACAAAAATGAAATTTCAGGAGGTATATCAATCTATCCAAACCCAGCCAGTACATTTCTTACCATAGGGTTAAACAATCCTGAACTGTTTACCAATTCAATACAAATACTGGGAACAGATGGGAAAACATATTTACAAGCCTACAGTCAAACACAGTCTGTAGGATTAGATATAAGTTCACTTGCCAAGGGAATTTATTACTTAAAGATATCAGCATCGGATAACTCACTTCCAATAACCGTCCAAAAGATAATAATACAATAATTTTGCCTTTTATAGTTTACGTTGTAAAAACCAATTCAAATGGCGACACAATCTGGACTAAAAAAATTCCTGAAGGATTTAAAGCGGGTGGTAACTCTATAAAACAAACAAGCGACGGAGGTTATATCATAACCGGATTTACCGAAATAAACCAAAATGATTCGAATGTGCTACTGCTTAAATTGGATGCTAATGGTAAAAAACTCTGGAGCAAATCGTTTGGAGGCTCAAAATACGATTGTGGAAATTCCATTCAACTTACACCCGAAGGTGGATATATTATAGCAGGCATTAACGCAAGCAAAGGATTGGGCGGGAAAGACGTTTATATTATTAAGACAGGAGCAGACGGCAACGCCCCGGTTGAAAAATTAAAAATAAGTGAAAATAATTTTTCAATTTCTCCCAATCCATCAAGCGGAAAATTTAGCCTCCAATTGAATGGTTTAGAAAATAGAGGAGAAATGACTATTTAGGGTCTGCTGGTTAATATCTTGTTAACCGTATATACTGGTAAAAGTACG
>CAYHCM010000009.1:0-15525 GCA_964355045.1 uncultured Chitinophaga sp.
AAAGAGGTATTAATTCTCTTTGTTTGGGCTTTTTTCATAATTCTGATTATTTTCTTAATTTTGACATTAATTACTTTGGCAAAAACAATTAGGAAAGGAAATGGCCATCTCTAAAATTGGATTGATAAAATCATTTTGGATAGTGTTTATTGGTAAAAAATGAAAAAACAGACTTCTTTTTACAATCAGTTTTTTGGTAATTAATACCATCGGTTTTGCCCAATCCTTTGGCGAAATTGGAACGGGATGGTATTACAGCGAACATGCCAGGGGGCTCTCATTAGCCAGAAATGGGGAGTTTGTCCATTTTAAAAGTGTCCTTGATACGTTTATTAATGGGATAATAACGCATAAAATTACAAATGAAATATTCATTTAGCGTTAAGCATAGCGGCAAGTTTTACATATTAGTATTTTTGTATTGTGCTGTAATTCTGGTATTCGTAGGTTATTTATTCTATTCTGCGCTAAAATATGGCGGAGATATTCTATATATTATAGACGGTTTATGGCAATTACCCTTCATAGCTTTTCCTATTACGTTAGCCGTTATTATAGTACCTCTTACTATGCTGCGCAAAAAGAAGATTCCAAAATCCATTGAAATTGATACAGTCAATAGTATTATTAACATAACCTACTTTAATAAATTTAACCCTTATAAATCGGAACTAAAAGAAATATCCTATCAGATAATAAGCAGTATCTTTTACACTATTCTTATCCTTAATCATAAAGAAGTTGCAACGCGAGGTCATATTTTACACTTTGAATTATTTAGCTTGATTTCTTTTGATATATCTGCTTCCTGGCGTAAGAAACAAGTTTACGAAATAATAAATGTTTTAAAAGAATTGAATATTGAAGAGTGCCAATCTACCGAACAAAAATCTATTGTTACTTATTTACTTAAATAATAATAAGGATGCATGGAGTTAAAGAATCGCTGTGTATCCCAATCCTGTAAATCAAATTTTGACAATTGAAACAAAATGAAAAAATTGAAAAAATAGAGATTTATGATTTATACGGGAAATTGGTAAAAACTTCGTTATCAAAAATTCTGGACTTTTCAACTTTGGGGGCAGGTATGTATAGGCTTAAATTTTACATTCAAACCGGAATTACGGTAGATAGAAAAATTTTAAAAATAAAGATATAAACTTGAATGTGCCTTCAATTTATACTGAAAAAAGTAGATATGGTCGAATCTTTAGTCCCGATAGGGACAGCATATTGGTAGCAAAATAATTACCCCTATTATACACGTCCGCCTTGGGTGGACGAAATATTGGTTTTTTTTTAGGCCTTTAATTTAATATTTCCCAAAAAATGCGGTTATATCAAAATAAATTGTCGTCTCTTTACCGGTATTGATAACTTTGAAATCAATTTGGTCGTAACTCTTCCCGTTTTGATGCAAAAGCGATTGTTGTTTTAACTGCCAACCTACATTTTGCCTTCCATATATTTTATTGATAAAGGCATATTCGGCTTCAATACCATCAAAACTTCCCTTAGCTTTTTTAATAATAACGGCACTATCCATACTTGAGCCATCTCCGCCGTGATATTCAATATAACTGATATCGGCAGGGTACAAGGCCGATGAAGACCTGCGGGATGAACACGAAAGGCAAATTGTAATTAGTGAGAGATACAGAAATAGTTTCATACGGGTCTTTTTTTGACGTTGCTAAATTACTATATTTTCTGAATTCTGGTAAAATTGGTGATATTATTTATCCTGCCCAGGACCTCTCCTAATCTCTTATTCCTCCGGATTGTGGCTTATCAAAAGCCTGTGCCACCTTCATTCTCGCCCAAATAAAAACCCTTGAAAAATAAAAGCATAGAACAATATATTTTATATCTTTGACATTGGATTTGATTTTTTGATTTTAGCTTTTTTGTAACTTTAAATCCTTCAGAAATGAAAAAAACAATGACCACCTTTGTCGGCTTTGCGATGTTTACATGCTTGTCAGAAGCAAAAGAAAATGAAAATAATTGGAATGAACTTAACCTTAAAGGTAGCGTAAAGACAGTAAACGAAACAAAATATACAGTCGGGAATAAAACCGATTCTTTTGAAAAGCAAAATCTAACCGACAGCACCACCCTTACTTTTGACCCAAAAGGAAACCTACGTGAGAAAAAAACCTATAATACGACTAGAAGCCTTAGGTTTAAATATACATATTGGTATGATGATAATGGAAACATGATTGACAAGATTGGCTATACAAATGAACTATTATTTGTAAAACACACGGTAAAATATGATGGTAAAGGAAATAAAACAGAACAGATTAGTTACACTGAGGATGGAAAGCCGGGTCAGAAATCAACTTTTACCTATGACACAAGCGGAAATCTTAAGGAAGAAAATAAATATAACAGCGATGGTAGCCTGTATTTTAAATCCGTTTACCAACATGATAGCTTTGGCAAAATGATTGAAGAAAAAAGATATAAATCTGCGGGAAATCTTGATTGGAAATACACCTGGAAACATGATGCAAATGGAAACACCATTGAAACCAATTGGTATAAACCCGATGGAAGCCTGATGGGTAGAAGCACCTATTGTTATGATACAAATGGAAATGAAATTGAAAGAAATAGTTTTAACCCCGATGGAAGTCATAAATCAAAATACACGTACACATACGATTATGATCAAAACTTGAACTGGATTAAGAAAACTGAACTTAAAAATGATATGCCCTTGTTTGTTTGGAAAAGGGAATTTGAGTATTTTTAATAATAACTCCGCTTGTAAAAAGCGGCGTTATTATCTTTCCACCCAATTTTGAAAATTGACAATCTAAATTATATTTGCGACCTGAAAAACAAATCATTCAAATAAATGCTAACCACTAAAAACAAAAAATTATGCATCCAATACTTAGAAACATTTTAGCCGTTATTGCCGGCATTATTATAGGCAGTTGTGTAAATATGGGTATCGTGATGGTAAGCGGCTCCATCTTTCCGCCACCCGAAGGTGCGGATGTAACCACAACAGAAGGCTTAAAATTATCCATGCACTTGTTTGAACCCAAAAATTTTATTATGCCCTTTTTGGCTCATGCACTTGGTACTTTAGCCGGTGCTTTTATGGCAGCATTGATAGCTGCTAATAATAAAATGATATTTGCCATTAGTATAGGTGTTGTTTTTTTGTTTGGGGGTGCAATGATGGTGTTTATGCTTCCTTCGCCTTTGTGGTTCAGCATTTTAGATTTGACAGTAGCCTATATTCCGATGGGATATTTAGGATGCAAATTGGCAGAGAAAATTAATTAGGTTCCATCTTGAACATTTAGCTCCGATTAAAACAAAAACCATGTCACGCGAAAGCACCTATCTCAATTTTTCCCGAAATACGGAAGAAGCCTTTAATTTTTACAAATCTGTATTTGGGGGTGAATTTGGCAGCGGTGGAATAGCTCGATTTAGAGATATTCCTTCATCAGATGATATGCCTCCATTTGCCGACGACGATAAAAATTTGGTGATGCATATTGAATTGCCCATTACAGGGGGTCATTATCTTATGGGAACCGATGCGCCTGAAAGCATGGGGTTTAAAGTAAAATTAGGAAATATTACGGAGGTAATAGAAACCTTCGATCCTGAAAGTATTAATTCTACTGAGCTGCAGCAATCTGGCTGGCAGGCAATTTTGGATAATTTTAAAAGATATGCAGAATCATGATATTATTAGGTTAAACCAGAATCGTTTTAATAAAAGATGTTAAAATTTAACAAAGGCTATTTATTTCTTACAATTTTACTTTTAATTATAGAAGTAATTATAGCTTTATATGTTCATGATACAATTATTCGGCCTTATGTCGGCGATATTCTGGTAGTAATACTTATCTATTGTTTTTTCAGGAGTTTTTTAAATTTATCCGTTCTTCAGGTTGCCACATTCACCATGTTGTTTGCATATTTTATTGAAACATTACAATACTTCCATCTTGTAAATAAATTTGGAATTGAGCACTATAAGGTGGCAAAAATTATTTTAGGCAATACTTTCGCATGGGTTGATATACTTGCCTATACTTTTGGAATTTTAATTGTAATCGGGATAGAAAAATTTAGATTTTTTAAAAACAAATAAAATAATGGTATTGGATGATTCTGAAATAAGCATACCTAAAAAACAACATTGGCTTTATTCTAACAATACTCTTATCGTCTTAATTCTTCTTTCTCTCGTTTGTGCCTTGATAGGCTTGTGTTTAAATTTTTTTAATGGCGAAAGCAGCCTCGGTTATATCCTTATTGAAAGAGGAATTGGCACGGGTCAACTTATCGGAATATTTATGCTTTTAAGCAATGGAACTACTCTTAAAACATTGTATTGGAAGTTGATTCTCGTTTTTATTCCAATCATACTTTTAGGGACATTGTTCAAAATAATGCATTGGCACTTAGCCGATCCCTTATTATTAGTCGGGCTTTTTGCCATTCCGTCCATTTACTTCATTCGATTTATTACTAAAAAAGAAAGGGGACATTTAGATATTTTAAAATGGCTTTGGGTGCTAACCGCGTTTGTTTTCAGTGCATTAATACTTATGCATTGGCTTTCCAAAAGTTATTCAACAATTCCGGTGATAGTGCTTTGGGTAACAATTTGTGATTTTATTGTGCTTGAGTTCCGTAAGAAAATATAATAGTTAATTCTTTTTAAAAAACTTTTTCTAAAAGCGTTCTAAAGGCATTCACCTTATCCCCAAATTTTTCCATTGTTTTTTGTTTCAAGGCCGGGCCATAATTTTGAACATAATCTTCATAATCTTCCATCGAATTGGCATGATATTGAACGCTATAATTATTTGCAATATCATCCGGCTGATGATTTTGAATTTTATAAATTTCAAAGGAAACAAATTTGCCTGTAGCCATTACTTGCGGCAAGTGGATTTCTTTCATCCACATTAGCCATTCATCTTTTATTTCCTCATCCACATTCAGGGTCACATTGTATAGTATCATTCGATTTACGATTTTAGATTTGTGATTTTAGATTTGGATGACCTTGGATGATATGTGTCCACAACATTTTTTAAATGTTTTCTATCCAAATGAGCATAAATTTCAGTAGTTGTAATACTTTCATGTCCCAGCATGTTCTGTACAGCCCTTAAATCGGCGCCGTTTGTTACCAAACCTGTAGCAAACGAATGCCGGAAGGTATGGGGACTAATATTTTTTCTGATTCCTGCTCTGGCCGCCAGGTCTTTTACAATAGTAAAAATAAACACGCGGCTAAGTCGTCCTCCTCTCCTATTCAAAAAAAGTATTTCCTTGTCTTTCGGTTTTGATTCCATTTTATTTCTTTCAGTTTCTAAATATAACTGTATTAAATTTAAAGCGTTATCGCTAATGGGCACAAGTCTTTGTTTATTTCCTTTACCGGTTACCAATATACATTCTTCCTTAAAATAAATATTTGCTTTTTCAAGATTGACCAATTCCGAAACCCTTAAACCGCAGGCAAATAAAAGCTCTAAAATAACTTTATTTCTAAAACCGCCTTCTTTGCTTAAATCTATCTGCTTAAGCATTAATTCTATTTCCTGATTGCTTAATACATTTGGTAATTTTCGTGATAATCTCGGAAATTCTATAAGTTCAGTTGGGTTTTTATCAATATGTTTTTCGAGCAATAAATAATCATAAAACGAACGAATACCCGACAATATCCGTGCCTGAGAAGTAGCGGCGCTTCCCGATTTTACAATCCATTTAATAAGTTCTGTGAAAAATTCTCCGGTAGGCTTTAAAATATTGCCGTCTATCCTTTTTTCAAGGCAATAGTTTTCTATTTTAGAAATATCTCTCAAATAGGCTTCCACCGTATTTTTTGAAAGGTTTTTTTCTAATTGTAAGTAAAGTTTATATCCCTTATAGTAGGGTGTTAAATGCATTTATTGCAGATCTAGTCCGGCAGCCTGAACGACTTCTTTGCTTTTGGTATCAAAACGGTTAACGATGATAGCAAAGGAGCAATTCTCCGGTTTCCATTTTGGATTTAATTGTACTTCAAAGTCATCAATGTCAAATATTCGCCCCGCCTCGTAATTGCCTGTTTTATCTTTACTTATTTTTAAAGGGAAAGATGTTATGGTTTTTCTTAATACATGATTGTGTTCATAATCATCTTTTGTCGTCCCGTCAGGCATAGCTTGTTTTGAAATAATTTTGCTTTCCGTTAAATAAATTGATAGATTAAGTTCATCCGTATAAAATTTTGCAAATGAAATATCTACATGAAATATTACTTTATGAGAAATTGAATCATACTTTATAATTTTACTGGAAATAATTACCGGTGATTGCTTTATTTTAATCGAATCTGCATAACCAGACCACTTGGTGTTGCTAACGTTTACTGATGTTTCTCCTTTAAAAACACTTCTATTAACACCCCCTGTAGGAATTGCAACAGGGCTTTCATAAATATTTGAATATATATAGTCTGCATCTTCGGTATTAAGGGTATCAAAATTAACCCACGGTGATGTTAATGGGATTAATGCAAAAGTATAAACACCTATAGCAACTACTTGATCTGGATTAGCACTTATTATTACTTTTATTTTATCGGCTGCTTTCGGGCACTGGAGACATTTTACCCCTGTAATATCTTCAATAAATATTTTGGTTTTTTCAGCTACAGGGATGGTTGATGATATAGAAGTCTTATAATTTACCTTTGGGTTAAAATCAATGGTAGGAGGTACTTCCCGGCATCCAATGAATAAGAGAATTACTAATAAGGCTAATAAGGCAGGAATGATGTTAATAAATTTTTTCATCTTTATACTTTATTGAATTTAAAACCATTTGTACTTCGTTGAACTTTAGGAATCTCCATTTACTTCGACGAAGTCCTCCTTTATCTAACCCGGCATACACAACCCTGTCAAGCTTTTTCAACCTATAACCGAGGTGTTCAAACATGCGGTGAACAATTCTGTTTTTTCCGCTATGTATTTCAACCCCAATCATGGTATGATCATTTGGGTCAACGTATGCTATTTCGTCCACATGCATTGGGCCATCATCTAAAATTATGCCATCAACAAGTTTTTCAAAATGTTCTCGTTCAAGCGGTTTGTCCAATATTGCATAATACACTTTTTTAACTTCACTTGATGGATGAGATAGTTTCTGAGCAAAATCACCATCATTTGTAAGTAAAATAACCCCAGTTGTATTTCTATCTAATCTTCCAATAGGAAAAATTCGCTGATCAGTTGCTTTTTGAACCAAATCCATTACAGTAACTCTATTTTCCGGATCGCTTGTAGTCGTTATAGTATCTTTTGGTTTATTTAATAAAATATAAACATGGTTGGCTTCAGTAATTCTCTTTCCTTTATATTCAACAATATCCTTGGGCTTTATTTTATAACCTAATTCTGTAATTAATTCATTGTTTACTTTTATTAAACCCTTTTTAATAAGTTCATCTGCTTCGCGTCGGCTGCATACATCTGCATTAGAAATGAATTTATTCAATCGGATTAATTCGTTTTCATCAGTTCGTTTATTACTATTACTTACAGGAATTTCTATCTCTTTCTTTTCGTGTTTTTTAAAAAACTGATGATTCAGTGTAGGGTTTTCGAAAGTTTCTTTATTGAAATTTTTCTTAAAATCAGGGTTATACTTCTTTTTAAAATCTGCTTGTGGTCTCCTAGAAACAAAGTTACCAGATTCTTTTCCCCTTGAAAAATTTGGATTATATGGCTTATTATAATTATCGCCTGAATTATTAGTATACGGCCTATCGGGTCGTTCTTCGCTTGACAAAAACCCTGTATTTCTATTACCCGGATTTAAGTCTTTAAAACCCTCCGGTTTGGTTTCTGCAGGATTCGGTTTCACAACAATCCGCTTTCTTATCCTCTTTAAATTTTCATTAAGGTTATCAGCCATCCACTTTCAATTTCAATCCACAAAATTAATTCGTTTTCTTATAATACCGTCTTGTTTCAGTTTTTAATCCGTGTTTTTATTCGAAAAGCTTACATTTTTCTGTCTTATTTAACGTTAGCAATACAAATTTTAACTTTCTTTCCGTTTATTTGTTATTCTTTTGCAAAATTTTTATCAACAAAACAACGTTTTAAAAATATTAGACCTCTTAACTTAGATGCGATTCGGATATCTGATTTTTTTATTATTTATGTCATACAAAATTTCATTGGCCATGGACTACAGCCCTGAAATACTAAGAGTATGTTATGACGATAATACAAAAACAGCTACTATATACTGGAAAACACCCCTTGACAATTGCAATTCGTTTAAGAAATATCATATTTATGTCAATGAGTTTGGTGCATCCTGGATACAAAAAGCAACAATTACTAATTTGTCCTTTACTCAAGCTCAGGTTTCGCCCATAATTGATGTTAATGCTCTCTTTAAAATTGTTACCTATTCGGCTTGTAATGGCCTCGATAGTTTTATTTCTAATATAAAAACTATTGATAAAATTGGCCCTGATTATATGAGTCTCGATTCTGTTAGTTTTGATCAAGCATCTCAAAACTTGATAGTTGGCTGGAAAAAAAATCCTTCTATAGATACAAAAGGTTTTTGGATTTATAAAACCATCAACCCTGTTAATTCTAAAATTACAGAAACCGACAAATCAATGGTTATATTAAATGGCTATGACAAAACCAATCCTACAAACATTTCAATTGCGGCATTTGATAGCTGCAATAATTTTTCTGCTATTAGCAATTCACAAAGGGCTGCATATTTAAGCGGTGCAATAGATTCCTGCAAAAAAGAAATAAAGATTGAATGGAAAAAATATTCTGGTTGGCGCGCAATAAATCAATATTTAATAACAAATATAAATAATACCGGATTTGCCAAATACAAAAATCTTTTATCTAGCGATACTACCTTTCTGATTTCAGGAATAAATATGGGAGATAACTTATGTTATTATATCAGAACGGAGGATTCTTCCACAAAAAAAACATCTTCATCTAATACTATTTGTTTTAAAACAAGAAAACTGGTTATACCTCAAATAAATTATTTAAGTAATGTAAGTATTGAAGATGATTCTTATATTAATATTACCTATAAAGGTGATTCAAATTCAGATATTGACTCTCTCATTCTTGAAAAAACAGCTACTGGAAATCAGGATTTTCAACCCATTAAAAGACTTAAATATAACAAATTAATTCCTGATATTGAAATCAAAGATTTAATTTCAGATTTTAACCAGGCTTCATATACTTATAGGGTAAGCGGTTTAGATAAATGCAACTTTCTAATCTCTATTTCTAATTACGGTAGCAGCATTTTTCTTGTAACGCCAACATTAATTAACTCTACTTCATATAGGCTTAGATGGAATATTCATTTTGGTTGGGAAAAAGGTGTCAGCAATCAATTAATTGAAACTTCGAATGATCGTTTCACGTGGAACGTATTGAAAAACGAAAATTCATCTGTAACGGAAATAATAATATCTCCTGGATTTTTAGAAAAAGATTCTCTTTGCTTTAGAATATCCAATATCGAAATACCAAATAGCTATGGCGAATCTTCAACGACTGTGTCCAATGTTCAATGCATATATGCAATAACTGATTTTTACTTTCCCGAAACACTTAACCCTGCAAGTCATAATAACACTTTTCGTATTTATGGTTTAGGTTTGGATAAGTCACGTGGAAAAATGGAAATTTATAACAGATGGGGTGAAAAAGTTTTTGAAACCAATAATTTAACCGAAGGGTGGGATTCCAAGATAAACAACGAGTTTGCAGACCAAGGATCATACTTATACAAAGTGTGTTTCTATGATCAATTGAACAGATATTATTTAAAAACCGGTTCTGTTTTAGTAATTAGATAGTGCAAATAGTTTTAAACTCTCATTTTCACCTCAAAAAAAGGCAACTCAAAAGAATTATAACCGCGTTGAATCATGAATTAAATCTACAGCTTGACTCTCTTTGCATACATTTTCTATCTGACGAAGCAATTCGTGAAATAAACAAAAAGTATCTTAACCACGATTTCTATACAGATATAATAACTTTTGATTTGAGGGATGAATTATCTCAAGAAGCAGAACTTTACCTAAGCGCCGAAAGGATTGAAGAAAATTCGTTGACCAACGAAACTACTAAAGAGGAAGAATTAGCGAGGGTTTGTATTCACGGCTTGCTCCATTTAAGCGGGGTTGACGACAAAACAGAAAAAGAAAAAAAGCAAATGACAGATTTGGAAGAAATTTATTTAAAAAAACTGTTTCACGTGAAACCATGACAAAAAGAAATTATGATATAATTGTGGTTGGTGCCGGTCATGCCGGTTGCGAAAGTGCGAATGCGGCGGCAAAGCTTGGTTCAAAAGTTTTGCTTGTTACAATGAACATGGAAACCATAGCTAAAATGAGTTGCAATCCTGCCGTTGGAGGTGTGGCAAAAGGACAAATAGTGCGTGAAATTGATGCCCTAGGTGGACTTACGGGTATAATAACGGATAAATCAACTATACAATTTAGGATGCTTAATCGGTCGAAAGGACCTGCAATGTGGAGCCCAAGAGCACAATGTGACCGAATGGTTTTTAGTTGGAAATGGCGCCTGGCTCTTGAAGCAAACCCAAACATAGATTTTTGGCAAGATAATGTATCACAAATTCTTACTTCAAATAATAAAATTATCGGCATTAAAACCTCCCTTGGAATTGAATTTGGTTGCAAAGCGCTAGTATTAACAAGTGGCACTTTTTTGAATGGGTTAATCCATATAGGAAAAAAGAACTTTGGCGGAGGTAGAGCATCCGAATCTGCTTCACAAGGAATAACAGAAAACCTTAACAATCTAGGCTTTGTTAACGGCAGAATGAAAACCGGTACTCCTCCAAGAATAGATGGCAGGTCATTGAATTACTCAAAAATGGAGGAACAAAAAGGAGATGTTTCTCCAAACAAATTTTCACACTGGTATGAAACAAAATCACTAGAACAAAAAAGCTGTTTTATTACTTATACCAATGAAAGAACTCATGAAATATTAAGAGAAGGATTTGAAGATTCGCCCATGTTTAATGGTGCAATCCAAGGTATTGGGCCTCGCTATTGTCCTTCTATCGAAGATAAAATTAACCGTTTTGCCGAAAGAGAAAGGCATCAAATATTTGTGGAACCTGAGGGGTGGGATACGGTAGAAATCTATGTTAACGGATTTTCAACTTCGTTGCCTGAAAAGATCCAGGAAAGGGCTCTTCGGCAAATACCCGGATTTGAAAATTCTAAAATGTTCCGTCCCGGCTATGCTATTGAATACGATTATTTTCCCCCGACTCAACTAAAACCATCTTTAGAAACTAAATTAACAGATAATTTATACTTTGCCGGTCAAATCAACGGAACCACCGGCTATGAAGAGGCTGCATGTCAAGGACTAATTGCCGGTATAAATGCCCACAATAAACTTAATGAAAGAGAAGCGTTAATTCTGTTGCGTAACGAGGCCTATATTGGTGTATTAATAGACGATTTAATTAATAAAGGAACCGATGAACCCTATCGAATGTTTACTTCCCGGGCCGAATACCGTATTTTATTAAGACAAGATAATGCTGACCAAAGGCTATGTGAAATTGGTTATAAAACCGGGTTATTGGATACATGGAAATACGAACAATTCCTTACAAAAACATCTCATATTAACTCGATACTGGAGGCCACAAAAAAAATTAAACCTCCGCTGGAAGAAATAAACCCGATTCTTGAAAATATCAATAGCTCACTTTTATTTGAAAAAACAAGTATTAATAAAGTAATACTTAGGCCTAATATTAGTTTTTCCACTCTTATTAATAATGATTTTGATTATAGCCAAAGCTTTAAAAATTATACAGAAGAGGAACTTGAAGCTGCTGAAATCCTTATTAAATATGCAGGTTATATTGAAAAAGAAAAAGAAATGGCACAAAAAATAGAATCATTGGAGGACTATAAAATAAAGGAATCATTCAACTACCATGAAATAAAATCACTTTCAGCAGAATCAAGAGAGAAACTTTCTAAAATTAAACCTGCCACTATTGGTCAGGCATCAAGAATAAGTGGTGTTTCGCCTGCAGATATTTCAATATTATTAGTTACTTTCGGGCGATAAATGAATCGTTTATTTTTAATTATTTCAGTTATTTTCTTTACCTCTTGTGCTCAGATTGTACCTCCATCAGGCGGTTCAAAAGATGAAAAACCACCCCAATTAATAAAAACCTCACCCCCCTCAAGTTCCCTTAATTTATATCCCAAAAAAATTATTCTTTATTTTAATGAAAATATTGAATTAAAAAACAAACAGACCAATGTTACTATTACTCCTGATTTAAATTTTACACCCACCCTTAAAGCATTTAAAAAGCAAATAGTAATTACGCTTCCCAAAGATTCATTAAAACCTAACACCACCTATTCAATTAATTTTAGAAAAAGCATTGCTGATTTAAATGAAGGAAACACTATTGAAAACTACAATTATATATTTAGTACCGGTACTATTATTGACACAGCAAGCATAAGCGGCACAGCAGGCTTGGTAAAAACAAATATACCTCTGGAAGGTATTAAAGTAATACTTAGGGCTGCAAATTCAAATACAAAATATACCACCTTTAGTGACGGTAGCGGAAACTGGGCTTTATTTAATATCGCAAAAGGAAGCTATAACCTTTTGCTTTTTGACGATAAAAACGCCAATACTATTTTAGATAATTATGAAAACTATTTTGCCAAAACAATTAATATACCCGATAGTACAACCTATTTTAATACACACCTTATAACACATCGTACTGTTATTACTGATAACTTAAAAGTAAACAGTGTTAAATACCTCAATGATTATCAGATTTCACTAAAATTTAACAAACCTGTTTCAGATATTGAAAAAATCAAATATAGCCTTGATACAGATTTAAATAAAAAAACTCCTTCGTTAACAGCTACTTTGCAAACCGACAGCTTTATTTTATACCATTCATTTCTATTAAATGATACTTTAAATCTGACCATTCAGACAGATACATTTCAAAAATTTACCATTATTCAACCAAAAAACAGGAAAAAAACAGATTTAATTATTAGCCCTCAATTAGAAATTGTAAGACGTGGAGATCCCATTTACTTTTCATCATCTATTCCTGTTTCCCTTATTAATTCCGAAAAAATAAGCATTAATAACGATACGTCTTATATTGATATTAAATTATTAAATCCATCAAAATTATCTCTTATACATTCTAAAAATATTAATAAAGAAATAATCATTAAAAAAGGAGCATTTACAGATATAAACGGTGACGTAAATGAAGAAGATACCCTATTTATAAAAGTAGCTGATGAAGATAAAACCGGCAATTATGAATTTACTATTAAAGATTCTTTAACAACGTTCTCAGGAACAGTAATGGTAAAAATAAGTAATGCCTTTAATGAATATATATTAAAAACCAGCATCGGAAAATCTAATAAACTTACTGCATATTTACCCGGTAATTATACTCTGGAAATATGGGAAGATACCAATGAAAATGGTATTTGGGATGAAGGAAATTATTATGAAAATATCAATCCTGAAAAAATAATCCTTCTTAAAGATTTTATACTTATAAAACCAAACTGGGATACCGAAGGTGTGCAAATCTATATGGATTGATGTTATTTAAGCCTTATTTATACCTACTTAATAACATTATAGATACGGGATATTTACCCTTAAAAAAGAAATAAAAAAGAATACTCAAAAAAAGGAGGGATATGAACAAATAAGAAATTAACATAAGATTGTTATTTAAGGAATTTAATAAAAAAAAATAATTGTTAACTCATTAAATATAATACTTTTATAATAAATAACTGTGTTAATAAACGGGTAACTATCATTTAAAATAATAAACAAATCCACAAGTTAACAGAGCTAATAAGAAAGAAACTTATATATATTAAATTTTCTTTTTCCTTTCGGTTGTGGAGTGAATGTGAGGGGCACTAAAACAAGCTGAAACAAATAACGTAATATTGAAATTGAAATGAACGACAGGATTGAAAAACTAAAACAAGAAGCAAAAAAATTTGAAATAAAAACCCGCGAACAGCTTGAAAAATTTCGCCTGGAATTTCTTTCAAAAAAAGGAAAACTGAACGATGTGTTTGAGGAATTTAAAAACGTAAATTCCGAAGAAAAAAGAACGCTTGGCCAAATAGTAAATCAATTAAAAAAAGAACTGGAAGAAAAATTTGCCAGCCACAACGACCAACTGAATAAGGCAGGAAAACACGAAAAAAAGGATAGTGATTTTTCGTTACCCGGCGATTCAATAGGTTTGGGAAGCCGGCATCCGTTGAGCATTGTTCAAAACCAAATCATCGAAATTTTTAAAAGCATGGGGTTTATATTAAGCGAAGGCCCCGAAATAGAAGACGACTGGCACAATTTTTCAGCATTAAATTTTCCGGAAAACCACCCTGCCCGCGATATGCAGGACACATTTTTTGTAGATAAACAAATGGCCTTACGAACCCATACATCCTCCGTACAGGTAAGGGTAATGGAAAGCCAAAAGCCACCCATCCGAACCATATCGCCCGGAAGGGTTTATAGAAATGAAGCCATATCGGCCCGGTCCAATTGTTTTTTTCATCAGGTGGAGGGATTGTATATCAACAAAAACGTATCCTTTGCCGACCTTAAATTAACCCTGTTTCAATTTGTAGAAGAGTTTTTTGGAAAAGGTACCAAGGTGCGGTTTCGCCCTTCCTATTTCCCCTTTACCGAACCATCGGCCGAAATGGATATCTATTTGGGCACCGCCACCGAAGAGGATAAAAGATTAACCAAGGGAACAGGATGGCTCGAGATATTGGGCTGCGGTATGGTGGACGAAAATGTATTGAAAAATTGCGGAATTGATTATGAAACCTATTCGGGCTATGCCTTTGGAATGGGTATAGAACGCATAGCCATGTTGAAATATGGGATTAAAGATTTGAGGCTTTTTTTTGAAAATGATGTAAGGTTATTGAGGCAATTTGAAGGGGTTTTTTGAAAGAATGTTTTATTTTGTATTGACCAAATCTGTTTAATCAGCCATCCAAATTCTCCAACTTTCCTCAGCCTGAATTTTCAACATTTCCATTCCATTCTTTATTTGGCACCCAATAAAGGCGGCATTTTTAAGAAAAAGAGTTTCTTCAGGATTATAAATTAAATCATAAACCACATGGTATGGGTTAAGCAAATGAAAAGGAATTTCGGGCATTTGGTTAATGTCGGGAAACATACCAACAGGAGTGGTATTTATGATAAGCGGATGATCGTTCAAAACCGATTTGGTAATATCAGAATAACGGAATAAGGCCGAAATTGAACTTCGCGAAACCTGTGAACAGGATATGGATAGTTTATCTAAAATATATTTTACAGCTAAATA
>CAYHCM010000009.1:15625-17313 GCA_964355045.1 uncultured Chitinophaga sp.
GGAATAACCAACGAGGTAGTTTCAGAAATTAATTGTTTACCAATACCTGTTTCATGATGTTCAATATTAGCCGATCCAAAACCAATCCTAACGGGAACTTCCAAAGTCCATCGGTTTTGTTTAAAAAAAGTATAAACTCCTGTGAAGCCAAAATACCACAATCGGGAAATCTCTAATACTGTATCTTGTGCAGGAGTCCAAGTGTTAATAATTTTCTTTTCCTCCAAGGGGTTTAATAAACCATATATTCCGCCCAAAAAACGGATTTTGCCGCCGTAGTCGGCACCAATAGCTGCTCCGCTTACCGAAGTTTTATGGTTGCCTATAAAAGTGGTACGCGATGACAGGCCTCCAATGAGTTCGGGGTTTTTAGATGTCAAATAATAAATCACTGAATCTTTGATATTGGCTGATGCGTTAAAAAAAGAAAAAAGAATGATTAGTACGGAAATGGTTTTTTTGAGCATGAAAAATGAAAAGCAAAAGTAGGATTAAAATGGTTAAAACAAGGTTAAAGTATAAAGGCTAAAAAAGGTTAAAGGCCAAAAAAAGCTAAAATCCCAAAATCCAAGCCAAAAATTCCAAGAGGGCTCGCATTGTATATCTTGGGTCTTGAAATTTGGAATTTAGCCTTTGGAATTTGGAATTTGGTTTCTTGGGGCTTGGAATTTTAAACAAGAATAAATCCCGATATTTGACCCAACATGTCAAACCAAAACCGTTTGTTATTTTTTCTGTTTCTCACAGCTTTGGCATTTCAGGCCACCGTATCCTTTTCGCAAACTGGCGAAAAGGTTCACAGAGTTAAAGACAATACAGCCTGTTTATATGGCTTTAAAAACGATAGTGGCCAATGGGTAATTAATCCGCAATTTACCAATACCTCCGATTTTATAAACGGCTATTGCATCGTAAACAAAAACGAAGAGTATGGAATAGTGGATGAGTATGGAAAAATTACGGTACCTGTAGAATATGACTTACTGGTATTTTTAAGAGAGGTTAAATATCCAAGCGATTATTGGAATGAATCGTACTGGGAAATTCAATATAATATACCCGGGCTTTTTATTGCCACCCTAAATAGAGGGATGGGAATAATTAATGGAAAAAATGAAATTGTAGTCCCAATGATTTATGAAGAAGTTCAGCATTTTGAAAGAGGGTATGGAATACTAATGACGGAAGACAGCCTGTTTGGGTTTACAGATATAAATGGAAAAATAATTAAACCGGAGTATAATTATGTGTTTGATTTTGGCGAATCCTTGCAGGCGATTGTAATTAAAAATAATAAATATGGGGTAATTGATACTTCAGGAAAACAAATAGTTCCTTGTAAATATGATGAGATCGGGGAAATTAATTCGAATGGTTTGGCACAATTGCAAAACGGTAAACAATATGGAGTAAGGAACAAACAGGGAATAGTGCTGGAAGCCAATTATGAATCCATTCTGTTAAATGACACCCTTAATTTTATTGTTAAAATAAATGGAAAATGGGGGGTAATAAATGCAAAAGGGAAATATACAATAAAACCCCGTTACGATTTTATAGAACCTATTTCGGAAAATGCAGTGTGGTGTTACAAAAAAGGGAAAAAAACAAAAGGAAATAATAGTGACACGGCAGCAATTTATGGCTCATCAAATATTGAAAATCATGAAACAGAATTGCTGGATAAA
>CAYHCM010000009.1:17413-29090 GCA_964355045.1 uncultured Chitinophaga sp.
AGCAATTTATGGCTCATCAAATATTGAAAATCATGAAACAGAATTGCTGGATAAAACCACAGGAAAAAAGACAATCAAACAAAAAATAGAAAGTTTCGAAACCTATGATTATAAAAATTTTTATGTAAAGATAAAGGGCAAAATCGGGGTTATAAATAATAAAGGACAATTAATAATAAAGGCTAAATACGACGACTACACCATCAATCACCGCGATAATTTTATAGTTTTATTTAAGGGAAAGAAAGCCGTTTGTTTTAAAATGGATAGTATAAAACAAGTCCCCTTAAAAGATGTTTTTTATTTTGATCATAAAGTAGCCCGTATAAATAAATCGTATAGCGGGTTTAATGAAGGGCTGATAGATTCAACAGGAAGTATAGTTCTTAGCCAGAATTATCATATTGCCGAATATACTGATTTCTATGTTTACGACGATATCAATAGGCGATATGGGATTATAAATTTTGAAGGAAAATCCATGGCAAAACTGGGGCAGTTTAAAGAAATAGGGAAAGAGATTTATACTAATATGGCGTTTGTAAAAGGGTATAATGATAAAGTAGGCATCATTAACAGGAATGGAAAATTGGTAATAGATACCCAATTTTTTGCAGTCAGCAATTATATGTTTTCCGACCGGTATGCCTGGGTAATACCCGATTCACTAGCGGACACAGCAAGTATAAGAAAAAACGGGATTGATTGGTGTAAACAAAAATATGGGGTGGTAGATTCGGGAAGGCATTATATTTTACCACCCGTTTATGATTTTCCGGCTTATTTTGAAAATGGACAGGCTATTCTTTCAAAAGGAAATGAATATGGGGTAATAAAAATGAATGGGGAAATGGTATTGCCTTTTGAGTATGACATAATTTTAGCTCAGCCGTATGGACTTTATATAATTTCACAGAATGGAAAAACAGGAATAGCCAACCGACAAGGGGAAATAATTTTAAAACCTGAGTATGATGAAATCCTGGATTTTAAAAACGGCTATGCAAAAATAAAAATGGGGGAAAATTACGGGCTGATAGATACAACAGGGAAAGTAATAATAGAGCCGGCACCTTATGGAATAAATACTTCAGAAATAGAATTGGAAAAATTGAATTACCCCGAATTTACAGATGAATCAGAATATAATTAATTAGACACGCTTCGCGATTTAAACGATGCCGAAATTAAAGAATACAAAAGCCTTGACCAGGAAGTAACGTTTGATTTGGTAATGAAATATAAAAATCAGGCCATGAAACGAATGGTTAATAATACCATTTTGTTGTACTCCGATTTCAATTTTGATGAATATGAAGAATGCGATTTTGGCATGAGGCTATACTCCTCAATAGGAGAATATAATCCTGACGAATATCCGGATTATTATGGAAGTCAAAGCAATACTCTAAAACTAATGGATATCACCGATTTTTCATTTTGTTTTGATGATGTGCAATTCGAGTACAATAGGCAATACACCAGTATTTATCACACTTTTCACAATTACATTTATTACAACAAACAATTTTCTGAAATCACCTTTGATTCCTTATTTAATCCGGAAACAGATTATATGCCCTATTTGAACGAGTTATTAATTGAAGAAATAAAAAAACGGGATGATGTAGAACTGGATTGCACAAACTCTATGGCGTATAGTGAGAATTTAAAAAGATCTTTTTCTTTATCCGAAAAAGGAATGTGTATTTATTTGGGATTAAGTGAGGCAAATGATGATGGTCAAATTGAGCTGGAAGAATCGGGTGTAGTACAAATAATTATTCCTTATATAAAACTGAAAACCATTGCCAGAAAGGAAGGAATAATAAAATATTTATTGGAAAAAGAGGGGAGGAGGAGATAAAAAGTAAAAATATTTTAAAAAGACCTTTCATTTTTTAATCAATCACCCCGCTCCCCAACAATTCATTCTCTTTATACCAAGCCGCAAACTGCCCGGAGGTAATTCCCCGTTGTTCTTTATAAAACCAGATATAATGAATTGTTCCGCCATTTATCAATACAGCATCCTGCAAAGGCTGCCTATATCTTACTCTGGCTTTTATTGGTAAAAGTGTATTTTCAGAAATTGCTTTGTCCGATTCTATCCAATTAATATCGGATGAATTCATTTTTAAGCAGTTTCTATAAAGACCTTTATGGTCATCGCCCTGTCCGGTATAGATGATATTTGTGGTGGTATCGGTTTCTAAAACAAACAAGGGTTCCGGCTTTCCACCTACTTTCAAACCTTTGCGTTGACCTATGGTAAAGTAATGAGCTCCGGTATGTTTTCCTACAACTGTTCCATCTTCTTTTTGGTAATGTATAGGTTCAGCCAATTTTTCCAAAGCTTCTCTGATTGAATCTGTTAATTTTGAATCTTTATGATTATAAAATTCACTTACCTTAATTTTAGCCTCGATTATTTCTTTCTCATTTGATGGAATAAAATTTTGAGTAATTTCTATAATCTCTCCTTCTTTGGGTTTTAGCTGTTGTTGTAAAAAATCAGGTAAACTAATTTTTCCTACAAAACACAATCCCTGAGAATCTCTTTTTTCGGCAGTTATTAAATTAGCTTTGGCAGCTAACTCTCTTACTGAGTGTTTCTGCAAGCTTCCTATGGGGAAAATGGCTTTAGCCAATTGTTCCTGTGTTATTTGGCACAAAAAATAACTTTGGTCTTTGTTTTTATCCGCTCCTGCAAGCAATTGAAACGATTTTCCGAATGGAGTTTCCTTTTCACCTTTTTGGCAATAATGACCGGTGGCCACAAAATCGGCTCCTAATTTTTCTGCCGCTTTTAAAAAAACATCAAATTTAATTTCGCGATTGCATAATACATCCGGGTTAGGTGTTCGTCCCCGT
The DNA here is from genome assembly GCA_964355045.1 of uncultured Chitinophaga sp. Taxonomy (GTDB): domain Bacteria; phylum Bacteroidota; class Bacteroidia; order NS11-12g; family UBA9320; genus JABWCE01. Next base: position 20,288 of record CAYHCM010000009.1, read on the forward strand.
TCATATTCCGCAAACATATAATCCACAATCCGCTCCTTGTATTCCTTACTTAAATCTATCGTTTGAAAAGGAATGCCCAACTTTTCGGCTACCATTAAAGCATCTTTGCTGTCTTCTTCCCACGGACATTCATTACTTATAACAACCGTTTCATCGTGCCAGTTTTTCATAAACATACCGATGACATCATAACCTTGTTCTATTAAGAGCAAGGCCGCTACTGAAGAATCAACTCCGCCGGAAAGACCGACAACTACACGGGGCATAGGTGCAAAGGTAAGGCTTAAAGGCTCTAAATCCCAAGATACAAATTCCAAAACCCAAGCCACTATCCCTCGAATTAAATGGTTAAACCTTGAAAGAGGATTAATAATTAGGGCGTATAATTCTAACTTCAGATTTTTAAAATCACCCATAGTTTATTAATTGACGCCCCTTGGGATTTGGAATTTGGGTCTTGGGTTTTTGAAATTTATTAATTATTTATCTTTCAAGACCCTTACTTTTGCAACTTAAAAAAATTATGAGTCTATTGGTTATTGGAAGTGTGGCGTTTGATGCCATTGAAACTCCGTTTGGGAAAACAGATAAAATAGTTGGAGGTGCGGCATCGTATATATCTATATCTTCTTCTTTTTTTTATAAACATATCAATCTGGTAGCGGTTGTAGGAGATGATTTTCCGCTGGAATATATTGAAAAATTAAACCACCTTGGAGTTGATACCAAAGGATTGCAAATCAAAGATGGCGAAAAATCCTTTTTTTGGAGTGGAAAATATCACAACGATATGAACAGCCGTGATACATTGGTTACAGAATTAAATGTATTGGGAACTTTTGACCCTATAATTCCTGAAAGTTACCAAAATTGTGAAATATTGATGTTGGGTAATTTGTTACCTAGTGTTCAAAGCACCGTTATTGAAAGACTTTTAAACCGCCCTAAATTAATAGCTATGGACACTATGAATTTTTGGATGGATATAGCCATGGACGATTTGCGAAAAACCTTGACGATGGTGGACTTGTTAATTATTAATGACGAAGAAGCCCGTCAACTAAGCGGAGAATACAGTTTGTTAAAAGCCAGTCGCATCATACGAAATATGGGTCCCAAATATTTGGTAATAAAAAAAGGTGAACACGGTGCTTTATTATTTCATGAACACGAAATATTCTTTTGCCCTGCTTTACCTATGGAATATGTTTTTGACCCTACTGGTGCCGGCGATACCTTTGCCGGAGGGTTTATGGGTTATATAGCTAAAAGCGGAGAAATTTCTTTTAAAAATATGAAGAAAGCTGTGGTCTATGGTTCGGCGATGGCTTCGTTTTGTGTAGAAAAATTTGGAACCGAACGTCTTTTGGAATTGACAGATGAAGATGTGGAAGCCCGTGTTAAATTGTTTTTGACATTGGCTGATATGGGGTTTTCTTAATCACTCGGCAAAGTTCTAAAATAGTTTACCCTCCAATTGGCAATGGTTTCCAAAACTTGAGTGCATCCCAAATTGTCGCTTATTTTGAACCACATAGATAAATAGGCATTTAAGGATTCACATAGGTTATTCCCTATGTGGTTTTCTATGTTACTATGCTTCTATTTGGTTCAATTTTTTATTCATGTAAACATTTTAGAGACAATTTGGGATGCACCCCAAAACTTTGGAATTGGAACAAAATTATGCACTTTTGTAGAATGACTAAATTGTTTTTAATTCTGTTTTGTGTTTTTCTTTCAACACTAAATAAGGCTCAGATTATTGGAGGAACAAGTATTACCCAAAATTATAAATTTATTGCAGGCTTATCAGAAAACAGTGACCCGCAAACTCAATTTTGTGGAGGTTCTTTAATTGCCCCTAATTGGATATTAACTGCAGCCCATTGCCTGGATGGCTTGAAGGCAGGCGATTTTAAAGTTTTTTTAAATGGATATATTCTTCCAAAAACAAGCACATTCACCATCCATGATGTGGAGAATATTTATATTTATCCAAGCTTTAACAAGGTTTTAATTGAAAATAATTTGGCGCTAATTAAATTAAAATCACCGAGCGACCTAACTCCAATTGGCCTCATACTTTATAATGATAGTTCACTGATTTTAACAAATACCCCTCACACTGTTTTAGGATGGGGTTTGACTCAGGAAAATCCTGATGTTTATTCAGATACACTTAAGAAAGTTGATATTATGATTATTTCGAGAGCTATTTGCAATAGCTCAAATGGCTATAAAGGTGAAATAAGCCGTAATATGTTTTGTGCCGGTGATTTAAATGGAGGAAAAGATGCGTGTGGCGGCGATAGCGGAGGACCGCTTATAACCTTGGTAAACGGGGAATGGGTGCAAACCGGAATTGTAAGCTGGGGAGATATTTGCGGTAAAGCAGGTAAACCCGGTATTTATACCAACCTCAATTTATACATTAATTGGATTACCGGTATCACAGGAATTTTAACTGAGGTAAAAAATCAAAATCCTTCAGAACGTATAAAACTTTTATATAATTCCGAACAACAAACCATTGAGATTAAATCACCTGACCAAAATGAAAAAGTAAGTTCCATTGAGATAATTGACCTTTCGGGAATAGTAATAAAAACAATACAAAATGACGATGTACTTAATACCTCTTGCTTAACAAAAGGAATTCAATTAATAAAAATTACAACCAATCGGTCATTTTATTTTAAAAAGATAGTTCTTTAGGAAAAACGCACATTAATACCTACCAATTGCTGGTACCACCTTAGGCTTTCCTTTTTTGATTATTTTTTTTAACAAGTAATGTTCAATAGCGCTATCAATAGGTTTTAATGAAAAAATAATGACCATTTTTACGATAAATGAAATGATAAAATCATTGGTAGCGATAAGATGAAGCACATTATGAATAATAAATTCTTCGATAATAAATAATACTATAGCAATAATAAGGGTAAAAACTTTTGCTTTTTTGCCAACCTTGGTGCGTGTTAGCTCATCAATGGTTTGCTGAAGTTCTATATTCTTTTGTTCTATTTCAGCCTTTTGTTTTTTAATAATAATATTTTCTTTTTTGGTTTGTTCGGCTTCAAAAACCAATTGGAGATTTTTTACCTTTTTTTCGGCATCTTCTTTTTCTACTTCTTCGCGTATGCTGTGATATTGCTTGAAATGATATAAACTTTTATCCGTTTTATTTTTACTTTCATAAATTTTAGATAGCAAACGGTGTATCTGAAAAAGTTTTGGTTTAACCTTAATCTCTTCGGCCATTTTCAATCCTTTTTCCAATATGGCAATGGCTTCGCTTATTTTTTCATCCTTAAAAAAAAGTTCACCTAATGCAATAATATTGGTTATGGCTCCACCCAAACGGTTTATTTTTTCACGGATTTCCAACGCTTCAAAATGCATTTTTTCGGCTTTATCATATTCATTGGTTTCAGAATAATAATTGGCAAGGTCTGTTAATGCTATGCCTTTAAAATAGGGTGGTAATTCCTCGCTCAAAACCAAACTTTTTTCGAGAAACCTTAAGGCTTGAGGAAATCTTTTTTGCCCCAAATACGTTTTACCAATTCCGTTCGTAGCATTTGCTATCCAAATTTTGTCGTTAACCGCTTCCGCTTTTTTTAATGTTTTTTCAAAAACCGGTAAAGCCTCATCGTAATGCTTCATATCATAGTAAATTCCCCCGATATTATAGGTACATGCCATGTGGCCAAAAGGAAAAGTGCCCGATTTATCTAAGACTTCTTCAGCTTCCCATAAATACTTTAATCCAATGTCCATATTCCCAAGGGTTCTAAATGAACTTCCGATTACTATGGAACACAATGCCGCTCCAATATGATTTTGTTCGTTAAACAGATGTTGAGCAATATTCCCGTATAAAAAAACCTTTTCATAATTTTCACTGAAAAAAGCATTGGAAGCCAAAAGGCAATTGGCGTAAGCGAGGTTTAAGTTAAGAGGTGAATTTTGAACCACCCAAGTATAAAAATCACTTGAAATAATTTCCCTTTGTTCATGATTTAAGGATGAAAAGTTTTTATAAACGTCGTTAAAAAATTCATTTGCATCCGTGTTGGGATGATTTTTTGTTTCATTGAGTAAGGTTTGGATTTTTTCGTAGGACGACATAAATGAATTATAAATTTATTTTTTGATGATAACAGCGAATTCTTTTAGATATAAAGGCTCAAAGTAAGCCACATCTTCAAACCGGTTTTTTTCAAATTTTTGAAAGGCCAGTTTTCCTAAATGCTTGGCTGAAAAAGTAATTTCAGGAAAAAAAGTGATTGGCTCATTAATAGCTGATGGTTCAATTTTTAAAGCACCATTTCCACAAATAAAGGTCGGTTTTGTTAGTGTTTTATAAAAATTTTCTTCCAAAATTACAGGTTTTGTTGGGATGATTTTATTAAGGTTTAAATCAAATCCTGCCAGGTAAACTTCCATCCTTCGGGCATCTATCATAGGCATTAAAACGGCATTTTCAGGAAACGGTATTTCTTTTTGCTGAAGCATGGCATATGCCAATGATTGTAAAGTATCCACCGCTATCAATGGAATATCCGATGCATAGCAAATTCCTTTAGCTACTGAAACACCAATACGCAAACCGGTATAACTTCCAGGCCCTTCACTTACGGCTATGGCATCTAAACTATTAATATTTACGTTTTGCAATTCTGCTATTTCTTTAATAAAAGCTGCTAATTGTTGGCCGTGAATATTGGGTTCGTCACTTTCAACCAAAGCCAAAAGCTCCCCGTTTTGGTGTAAGGCAACAGAGCAAATGGTTCCGCTTGATTCTATGGAGAGAATGATGGCCAAGGATGATTAATTTTGAAGGAAAATAAGAAGTGCAAAAGTAATGACAATATGGCTTTGAACGACATTGAGAAATACGAGGATATTGAATTATTGGTCTCTAAATTTTATGACCATCTTTTGGAAGACCCATTTACGAAAGATAAATTTAAACATCTGGATATAAAGGCCCATTTACCAAAAATAGTGGATTTTTGGGCGTTTATTCTTTTGGATAAACCCGGCTTTACAGGAAATGTTTTTGATAAACATGTTCCGCTAAATCTGGAACCTATCCATTTTGAGCGCTGGATTGAATTTTGGACGGGCACTGTTAATGAACTTTTTAAAGGCCCGAAAGCCGAATTGGCGGTGCAAAGGGCTTTGCTTTTGAGTTATACTTTTCAGTCAAAATTGTATGGGAAGGATGGGAAGAAGATGGTTTAAAATAGGAACGCTGATGACGCTGATGATTAAGATTTAAAAAGATTTTTGGAATAGCATGCAAAAATCATAAATTATTTAAAAAAATCTGTGTTATCTGCGTTCCTAATTTTTTTCATTCATCAAAAAACTCAATAAGTGAAGCCATATACGAATGGTTCCATCCCTCCACCATATCCTCATAATCGGCATCCGGAATGTTGGTGTGTTTGAGTTCGAGGGAGGTGCCGCTTTTATCGGGGTGAAGTTTCAGGGTTACAATGGAATCTTCCGATACATCCCCAAAATACCAATGCTGAACAATCTTTTTGTTTTCTTCAAATTCCAGGTTTTTGCCTACAATGCTGCCATCCCATAATGAAAATTCGGAACCCGGTTCGGTGCTCATTTCGGCTTTTTCGCCGGTTATTAATTGCAGGCTCACGGGGTTTGTAAGGGCTGCATACACTTCTTCGGGAACGGCAGGAATGTGATAATATTTTTTATAATCTTTCATTTTAAAAATTTTTTGCCACTAAAACACGAAAACACCAAATTGCACCAAAAGTTTATTTTATCATAATGTGTTTCCTTGTTTTTCGAGCCTGTTGCCACTAAAACACGAAAACACCAAATTGCACCAAAAGTTTATTTTATCATAATGTGTTTCCTTGTTTTTCGAGCCTGTTGCCACTAAAACACTAAAGCACCAAATAACACGAAAATATTATTTTATCAGGATTCTTTTAAATGCAAACTCATTTCCGGAATCTACCTTCAAAATATAAATTCCGGGAGGCAAATTTAGGTCTAAAGTTTTTTGAAACAGATTAGGAATTTTTAAATTGAAAACTGTTTCTCCGGTTATTGATAAAATGCAAATGGCTGTAATTGGTTTATGACTGATTATTTCAAAGTTTCCATAGTTAGGATTTGGAAAAACCGAAACAAATTCAGAAAACGTTTCAACTGTGCTTGTATTTTTATCCCATTTTTCAATATCTGAAATATACCGGGGATAAAGCAAATACCCATCGAAAAAAGGTCCGGTGGAAACGGTAGAAACCTGCCCTCCAATTCCTGTAATATTTATAGTATCATAAGCGGGAGTAGTAGTTTCGGCCAAATTAATGTCCCCATCAATTCTTACATCAAAGGTGTCTTTACCATTCGTAAATTTATAGGTGGCATTGGCTAACCATTTGGCAGGCTTGGGCTGGGCCCATTGCAATCTTTTAATTTTAATTAGATTTGATTCAGAAAACTCATTGAGTTTTAAAACCTCCACCGGAGATTTTATACCTGCCTGAGATTTTAGTTTCGAAACGGTATCAATAAAACTGAGCTGTGCCAGGCCTCTGAAATGACCGATTGTTCCCGAAACCAATATTTCATCTCCTTCCGTTACCAAATATCCAAAATTTCCAAAAGGATGAAAAATCCCTATACCACCGGTACTATCGTGGATTGTAAATTGTAAACCCGATGGACGATAATTAATTCCATACACAATTCCCCGAACCTGAGCTTTTACATTATTGGAATCGGGCACGCCCATACTATTTATTTTAGAAGCAAATTTTATAGGAAATAAAGGATTATCATCATCTTGAATTGTAATATCCAGTATGGAATCTTTTAATATTATTCCGCCATTATTTATGCTTCGTATTACCAATTGCAAGGTTTTGTCGGGTTCATCAAACACATCATTTATCAAAGGAATACTGAAACTTTGATTGCTATCAGACAAAGCCGGGAAGGTAATTGTAAGTTGTAAATTAGAATTATAATCAAACCCTTCGAGGGCTGTACCGCCTTTTTTTACTATCGAAATCGTTGTGGCATTACCATTTGAATTCAAAATTTTTAACTCGATCAGAACCTTATTGCTTTCTGAAACTTCCAGGCTTTTATTTACAAACGAAACCTGAGGAGCCGAAATAAATTGAATATCCTTAAAACTTCGCGGAAGCAAAAAATAACCATCATCTAATTTGGGTGATTTTGAGGACTGAAATACAAAACCTGTTATAGAATATGAAATTGCAGAAGGCAAAGCGGTACTGTCAATATCAGTTTCTTTATCTATAAAAACTGAGATGGTATCCGAACCTTTTAAAAATTTTACAAACTCATTTACAGGCCAAACACTTAAATTTTGCACCAACTTAAGATTACTTATTTTAACCAAATCAGCTTCATGGTTTTCATCAGGCAATGCAATGGGAGTGGGGCTTTTCAACCCGATTTTTGAAATTCCTTTTTTTATAAGTGTATCTGTAATAATTATACTAAGCCCGTCTTTTTGAAAAACAGTTCCTATAACATGAATACTATCGCCTTCCGTTACCGAGTAATCAAATGTTTTAAATGGAGAAAATACTACAATTCCATTGCCCGAATCGCGCATTACAAATTGCAGACCGGCAGTATCAAAATTAATTCCATAAACTGTTCCCCTAATTTCAACCTTCGATTTCAAATTTTGATTTATTCCATTGGTATCATTTTGTTTTATTTCGTCAATAGCCAAAAGTGATGGAGCAATTTCATCAGGCGATGCCCAAATTTTAGTTCCTTTTTGAAACGGAAATTCCCGCCGGTAATCAACAAACCATGACGAAAATTTATCATTGTCTTTACTATTTAAACGGGTTGTTTTCAGTTGCATTGAAGCTCCTTTTCCATCTGCCTCTGTAAGCCAGCCATTGGTATTGCTGTATTTTACGGAGTCAATTATTTGTGAAAAGCTGTTTGATAAAACTACTTTTTCTCCGTTATTATCTAAGTCACCCAAAAATGCACCTAAAAAAGTTGTGCCAAAAACTTTATTACATGAATCTTTATTTTTTGCTACACAAATGGCTTTGCCCGATTCCAAAACATATTCTTCAAACATGTAAATAATTCCTGATGAAAATTGTAAACCCCCTAATTCAATTGATGACGAATCACGATTTGCAATTTCAATAAATTCATAATTATCACTGGTTGATGGATCGTTATAAAAAATTTCGCTGATAATTAATTTATCGGAATGGTAGCTATTATAAACCAAATTTTGAGATTTATAAACTGCCTTTTGTTTATTGGCCGGCGAGGCCAAATCCACCAAACCATCTATAGATAAAGTATAATATTTACCTTGTTTTAATAGAACCTTAATGAAACATGTTTTACTTCCTGTATCATACGTGATGGATGAAATTTTAACATAAGGCGAAAATTTAAAATTAGAAGTATCGGTGGCCGAAGCGTTGGTAACCGATTCCGAAAAACTAACTTCTATGGTATTTGTATCCGGATACAAAACATTGGTAACCGAAGGTGGTATAATATCAATGTTTAAAAAGCTCACCGAAATATTATCAATAGCCAACCCGTGGTCGTTTCCGGCTTCATCATCATCTAACCAAAGCAACATTATTTCTTCTCCCGGGGCTATAGTAACTGCAACGGTTTGAGTTAAATATTTTGAATTGGCGGCATCATTTCCGTTGAGCAAGGAGGTGGTAGTTCCTGTTACCGGACTTGAAAAATCCAAACCCGGATTATAGGTAAATCCATT
>CAYHCM010000009.1:29190-41880 GCA_964355045.1 uncultured Chitinophaga sp.
TAGTTCCTGTTACCGGACTTGAAAAATCCAAACCCGGATTATAGGTAAATCCATTGCCTGTTAAATCCCGAATGCTTACAGAATCAATGGACGAAATGCTGCCAGCTATTTTATAAAAAAACAATAATTTATTGGAAGCGGTTCCTGATGTTCGCCGCCATTGCTCGCCGGTATAGGAAATAGTGACAGAGGTGATTTCTTTTCCTGTATTATTTTTAAGCCTCCAACCAAACACAATGGAATCATTAGAGCCCGAACATAATGAACCCAAAGCCCTGTCGTTACTCAATGCCCGGCCATAACTGTACAATCGGCCTCCTGTGCTTGTTCCTGAATCACCACTAAAATCAATAGCTTTGGAATAAGGGTCCATTTCGTAGGCAATCCAGCCCGAAAGGGTTGAGTTTTGATTCCACGGGGAAACGGTATTTGAAGTAGTTAATGAATTGAAATTTTCGGTAACAGGTGTTCCTACTGAATTAACAAGTGTTTGGGATTTGACAAAAAATGCCATGAGCATTAGTGGCACTAGATTTATAATTTTGCAAGGGTTCATCATAAAACTTTTTTCAAAATCAATAGCAAACTTAATCTAATATTGTTTGAAATTATTATCCAATCTTTTTCTAAAAAAATAAAATTTAATTATGAGAGGTTTTCAAAATAACTTTTGCTATTCTCTAAGGCAACGGATTGAAATCCATTGCTACAAAATTGAACCGTTCCTAAGGAACTTTGAGAAATATTTGTGTTCAAGATTTTACTTAATTCTGTTTAACTTATTTTACAAACTTTATTATGAGAGGTTTTTCATCCCTATTTGAAAACGATTCTAAAAAAATAAAAATTATTCTGGTTTTATTTCTGATAGTTTACCACGGTGCTTTGTTTTTTTCATTAAGCAATGAACCGCTATTGTTAAGAGATTCGGAAGAATATTTGAACAGTAGTGAAAGTTTTGAAACCCAACATAATTTTTATGCCGGCCCCCAAAGCCCCGAACCCGATTACCGATTGTACAGCAAACGAACGCCTTTTTATCCCTTGGTTTTATATACGTTTCGGTTGCTCAATCTTCATTGGAACCTGGTTTACCTGCTTCAGGCGTTTTTGGGTTTGTTCAATATTTATCTGGCGTTTATTCTGTTAAGTCAATTAATTAAAAACAATGGGAAATCTTTGGTTTTATTAACCCTGTTTATATTATTTACTCCATCTCAATTTATATACAGCCAATTTATCATGGCCGATTTATGGCTTCAAATGTTTGTAATGCTTTGTATGGTGTCATTTGCCGGATTTGTTAAAACCCGCCATTCAATATGGTTGGTTAGTTTACTGCTATTTTCAATTTTTGCAGCACTTACAAAACCTGTTTTTCTGTTCGCTTCATTCGGTGTTGCTGTTTACTGTTTGTATTATTTTATTGTTCAAAATCATCATCGTGTTCTGATAATATTAACAGTTCTTCCATTTTTTACATGGTTTGCCGTAAGTAGTAAAAATGAAAAATTAACCGGAGTTTTTCATTATAGTTCCATTGGGTATATCAATTTGTTGCAATACAATACCAATCTTTATTTGTGCCAAACGATGGGAAAAACAGAAAGAGAAAAATTATTAAACCCTTTAATGATTGTTCCTCATACCAAAAATGAATTCAAGAAAAATTATAATGATGTAAACAGGGTTTGTAAAAACGTGTTATTATCCCATTTTGTTGGTTATTCATTATTCCACGCCAAGGGAATGGTTTATTTTTTTCTGGATCCCGGCAGGTTTGATTTATATAATTTTTTCAGGATTGAAGAAGGAAATTCAAATGGATTTTTGCATAAAGGAGCGGATGAAAACCGGCTTAGAAGTATGTATAACGCTCATCCAAAAATTACCATCAGCCTTGCATTTATTTTTTTAATAAATATTTTGAAAACCCTTGGGTTTATAGGTTTTATTTGGGTTCAACGAAAAAACATGATTGTTTTGATAGGAGCACTCTTGGTTTTTTATATCGCCTTTTTAACCGGGCCTTTAGGCGCCAGCCGATTTGCATTGCCGGTGGAATTAATAATTATGTGTTTTGCAGCAGGGTTTTATGGTCGGTTGTTAGAAAGATTTAAATTTGTAAAAAAAGAAGAAACAATATCAGGATAAGATTTTGAAATTGTATTTTAGCACTAAATTTTGGTAGGTGATAATATGGTAACCAAAGATACAGCCCATAAAAAAATAGCCGAATTGGTTGAACGATTTGAAGATCAATATTCTTCGTATAAAAAATCGGAATATGGCGAAACCCAAACCCGCCGTGATTTTATTGACCCGTTTTTCAAAGCCTTGGGTTGGGATATTGACAATGAGCAAGGTAATGCAGAAGCCTATCGCGAAGTTATTCATGAAGACAAAATAAAAATAGGTAAAGCCACTAAAGCCCCCGACTATTCATTCAGGCTGGCTGGTGGCAATCGCTTGTTTTTTGTAGAAGCCAAAAGACCAAGCATATTTTTAAGGGATGATATTCAACCTGCTTATCAGGTTCGTAGGTATGGCTGGAATGCCAAACTTGCTATTAGCATTATAACCGATTTTGAAGAATTTGCGATTTATGACTGCAACAAAAAACCAAATCCTAACGACAAGGCCGCTGTTTCAAGAATTTGGTATATTACTTTCCGTGACTATTTAAAGCATTTTGATTTTATCTGGGAAACATTTTCAAAAGAACGGGTACTTAAAGGTGGCCTGGATAAGTTTATACAAGAAAGTGCCAACAAAAGGGGTACTGCCACCGTTGACAAAGAATTTTTAAAGTCTTTGGATACCTGGCGAACTTATCTTGCCACGTCAATAAGTTGGAATAATAAAAATCTGGACGAGGAAGAAATTAATTTTGTGGTTCAGCAAACTATTGATCGGTTAATATTTTTAAGAATAGCTGAAGACCGCGGAGTTGAACCATATGAAAATCTTCATAATGCAGTGAAGCATGGCGATTTTTACCAGAATCTTTTCAGTATTTTTAAAGAAGCCGACGACAAATATAATTCGGGGCTTTTTGATTTTAAGAAAGACCAAATCAGCCAATCCTTAAAGATTGATAACAAGGTAATAAAAACCATCCTCAACGAATTATATTACCCAATCAGTCCATATGAATTTTCTGTTTTATCCGTTGAGATATTAGGAAGTGCTTATGAACAATTTTTGGGTAAAACCATAACAATTGACAAAGCACATCGGGCCAAAATTGAAGAAAAGCCCGAAGTAAGAAAAGCCGGCGGCGTTTATTACACGCCTCAATATGTAGTGAACTATATTGTAAAAAATACTGTTGGAAAACTTGTTGAAGGCAAAACCCCAATGGAAGTAAGTAAACTAAAAATTATGGACCCGGCCTGTGGTAGCGGGAGTTTTTTGATTGGTGCTTATGATTATTTGTTAAAATATCATCTGGATTATTATATCCAAAACCCTGTAGAAGCCAAAAAAGAAAATGTGTTAACCAACATTGGTTCACTAACTACAGCCATTAAAAAGCAAATTTTATTAAATAATATTTATGGTGTAGACATTGATGTAAATGCGGTGGAGGTAACCAAGCTTTCGCTTTTGCTTAAATGTTTGGAAGGAGAAACCAATGCCTCTATTGAAAATAATCAAAAATCCATGTTTAAGCAACGGGTATTGCCTACATTGGATAATAATATTAAGAGCGGGAATAGTTTGGTGGATACCGATATTTATGAAAATCAACTCGATTTTGTGGAAGAAAAAAAGATAAAGGCATTTAATTGGGAAAAAGCATTTCCAGAAGTGTTTAACAGAATCACTGAAAGCCCAAAAGATGATTTAAGGTTTATTGCACAAAAAGCCAAAACTCATGCCCAAAAAGCATTAGAGTATGTATCAGTATTGGAAGAAAAACTAAACGTGATGAATGAACCAAATGAACAATATGGGAATAAAGGGGGTTTTGATGTGGTGATTGGGAATCCGCCGTATTTAAAGCTAACAACTAACAATGTAAATTCCAAATTACTTTATTACTATAAGAAAAAATATAGTTCCTTTTCAGGTGGTAGTTCTAAAAATTTATTTCAATTATTTTTAGAAAAAGTTTCAATGCTTTCGCCACAAATTTTTTCCTTTATTGTTCCGGAAGCACTTCTCACAACTGATAGTAATGGAAGAATTAGGCAAATTCTATTGGAGAATTTTAATATTAAATCAATCGTTACATTTGACCATTTTGTGTTTCAAGATGCAACAATCGGTACGACAATTATTGTAGGTGATAAAAACAGAAAAAAAATTACTGAGATTATTAAAATTGACACAAGTGAACAAGAAACTTTTGTTCAGGAAATAAAATTAATACTTGGATTTGCGCCTTGGGAAGTGTCATTTGAAAGAGCAAACAAAACATTTTTCAATAAAATTTTAAATTCTTCAACACTTATGGGCGAAATAGTTGAAATGTCAAAAGGAATGGTTGTAAAAAATAGAAACAATTTTCTTTTACAAACACCAACTGACAAATCCTTACCATTTCTATTAGGCAATTGTATGACAAGATACAATTACCATTACGACAAATATGCTGAATATGAAAAGTTGAATATTATTGGAGGGACAAGGGATTATGGAAAGCATACCTCCATTCCCCGTTTACTAATTCGCAGAACTGGAAGCAGTTTATGCGCCGCTTATTCCGAAAAACAAGAATTAATTGAAAGCACTATTTATATCTTAAGAAGTAAAAAAGTAAACTTAAAATTTCTACTGGGTCTTTTAAATTCTAAACTTCTTACTTTTTATTTATCAAAAAGACTTGTAACCAATTCTCAAGGTTTTCCTCAAGTTTTAATGGGGCAATTAGCTCAACTACCGGTTCTAAAAACAAGTGAAGAAAATCAGCATATAATTATTAAACTCGTTGACCAACTGTTAAAACTAAATGAAGAAAAAGTCCAATCCAAACTGCAATCAAAAATCGAAGATATTCAAGGTAAAATTGATTTTTGTGAAGATCAAATAAATAAAAAAGTTTACGAACTATATGAATTAACGCCTGATGAAATAAAAATTGTAGAAGGAAAATGAAAACAGACATTGAGTTACAAGAAAAAATTAATGATTGCATACAAAATAAAGAAGAGTATGTGGAATGGCTGTGTCAAAATAAAACCGAGAAGCAACTGGAAAAATTGGAAAAAAAATTAGACATACTTTATGAAACAGCCGTTTCAAGAAAGATAAAAAATCATGTTCAATTGATAGAATTATGGAAAGAACAAGTTAATTCAGCCATAATTAATCTTTATAATTTTGGTGATTTTTATACCATTTTGAAGAAAATGAAAAGAAAAAGCAAAACAACACAATTTGAAAGATGGTTTGCAAATAATCATTACGAATGGTTCAATACACGATTAAGGAATTCAGCCGAAGAAGTGAAAAGCCCCTACCAACTTCAACTTGAATCTGCTCTTATTAACTCTGCTGATTTTATTGAACAAATGACTCATTTTGAAAACAAAAAGCTCAATAAAAATTTGAATGAATATAGGAAACGCAAGGAAGCAGCTATTAACCAGCAAAATTATGAAGCAGTCGAATTGCTTGATGTATATATTTCGCAAGTAAATCAGGCAAGAATATTAAAAATTAAGAGAGAACAACAACAAGTTCATTCTTAACCCCATCTACCATCCAAAATCACTATACCCATACAAATCCGTTATTTCTTTTTGGGTTTTATAAAGCAGGTTTACATCCATAATAATATTGGTATTGGGTTTGTCATTTGTTTTTGGCTGTTTATTAATTGTTAAAGCCACATCTGTGCCTTTTATTATTTTTCCAAATACGGTATAATTATTATCCAAAAAATGGGCGCCGCCGGTTTGGGTTACAATATAAAATTGCGAACCGTTCGATTTTTTTTCAGGGTTATTATCCCGTGCTGTGCCTACTGCCCCAAAGTCGTGTTTGTATTTTGAGGTATCAATTTCGGCATCTATCAGGTAGCCCGGCCCGCCGGTTCCATCGTTACCCGGTATTTTATCTTTTGATAAAGGGTCGCCACCCTGTATTACAAAATTGGTAACACAACGGTGAAATGTTGTGCTGTCATAAAATTGTTGACCGGCTAATTTTATAAAATTGGCGCGGTGTTTAGGTGTTTTTTTATTAAGCCACATAATCATATCACCAAAGGCAGTTTTAATTTCAATTATTTCTTCTTTGGGTTCAGCTACAAGATCTTTTTTCTTATCACACGCGAATAAGAAAACGGTACAAATTATTAAAGAGGTAAAAAGTGTTTTCATATGCAATTATTTAAAAAGCGAATATATATGGAAAACTTGAATGGAGGAAATAAAAAAAAGTCTGCCCCAAATGGAGCAGACCTTTTTATTGTAAAATATTAATATTTTTTATTTAGCAGGCGTTGGTGCAGGAGTTGCGGCAGCTTTCTTTTTACAGCAAGATGCTCCTTCTTTAGAGCACCCTTTTGACTTGGAGGCGGTAGCATCTGTTTTTTTGCAACATTTTCTGTGTTTCCTCTTTTTTTCTTTTTTGGGTTTATCGTTGCTGATTTCTGTTGATTTACCAGTGTTGAAAGAAACGGCTGCCAATGCATCTGAGGCAAACATTGACACTACTAAAGCTAATACAATTACTAATTTTTTCATTTTCTTATTTTTTAAATTATAATTCAAATATATGTCAACTATTTTAGATGTGCAATAATCGTTTGTCCGCCGCATGTCTTTTCACCTATTTTTACGTTAAGTGTAGCATTTAATGGGATAAAAACATCCACTCGTGATCCGAATTTTATAAATCCCATTTCCTGTGATTGCTTTACAGGTTGGCCTTCTCTAACATACCAGCATATCCTGCGGGCCAGGGCTCCGGCTATTTGACGAAACAAAATTTTATCCCCATTTTCGGTTTGTATTACAGTGGTTGTGCGTTCATTCAGTTCACTCGATTTTGGATGCCAGGCTACCAAATATTTTCCTTTATGGTATTTAAAATATTTTACAATACCACTCACAGGATTTCTATTGACATGCACATTTAAGGGAGACATAAAAATAGAGACCTGCATACACTCGGTATTTAAAAATTCTTTTTCAAAAACTTTTTCAATCACCACTACTTTGCCATCAGCAGGGGCAACAATAGCGTTTGCATCCTGAGTTAACTTACGGCTTGGGTTTCTGAAAAACTGAAGGATAATTACAAAAACTACAAGTGAAAGAATAATTAGAATATCTTTTATTATAGATATTGAAGATGGAATAAAGCGGTCACTAAGGTAATTAATCCCAATCAGAACAAGGGAAGCAATAAATATGGTGGCAAAGCCTTCTCGGTGTAAAAACATTAGAATACGCCTCTTAATTTTTGAGTACTTGCTACTTTATCTATCGCTAATATATAGGCCGCAGTTCGCATGCTCACATCGTATTTTTGAGATGTGTTATATACATTTTCGAAAGCCTGCTTCATCACTCTGTCGGCTCTTCGGTTCACCCGTTCTTCAGTCCAGTAATAACCAAGGCGGTTTTGAACCCATTCAAAATACGAAACGCTAACTCCACCGGCATTTGCCAAAATATCAGGTACAATGTTAACTTTATTATCGTACAGGATTTTATCTGCATTACTGGCTATAGGACCGTTGGCCCCTTCTACAATTAGTTTTGCTTTAATGGCATGGGCATTATCATCCGTTATCTGGTCTTCCAGGGCGGCAGGTACCAAAACATCCACATCCAAAGTTAATAATTCATCGTTGGTTATTCTGTCAGCATTAAAACCTTCCAAAGTTCCATTGTTTTTATCTACATAGGCAATAGCTTCTTCGACATTAAATCCGTCTTTTTTATAATATCCTCCGGTAACATCCGAGATGGCTAAAATTTTCAATCCTTGCATTGCAATTAATTTGGCTGAGATAGAACCAACGTTTCCAAAACCCTGCACTGCACACGTACTGTTTTGAGGGTCCATTTTAAGTTTAGACATAGCACCTCTTGTTGACACCATAACTCCTCGGCCGGTGGCTTCAACCCGTCCTAATGATCCGCCTAAAACCAATGGTTTTCCGGTTACAACTGCAGGACTTGAAATACCTTTAATTTTAGAATATTCATCCATTATCCAGGCCATCGTTTGTGAATTAGTTCCCATATCAGGTGCCGGTATATCCCTGTCGGGGCCGAAAACATCCTGCATAGCTGCTGTATAGCAACGGGTCAATCGTTCCAATTCTCCCTGACTCATACTTCTTGGATCGCATTTTATTCCACCTTTAGCGCCTCCGTATGGAATACCGACTACTGCACATTTCCAGGTCATCCAGGCCGCAAGCGCTTTTACATCATCAAGTGTAACATTCATGGAATACCGAATGCCTCCTTTGCTTGGGCCCATACTGGCAGAATGAACCACCCTAATTCCTTCAAAAACTTTTAATTTTCCATCATCCATTATTACGGGCAAACTTACTATTACCACTTTTTGAGGCGTAATAAGCATATCATAAGTTATTTGATCAATGCCAAGAATATTGGCAGCTTTTGAAAACCTTTCTTTCATAGAATCCAATGGATTCAAGTGTTCCGGTTGGGTGTGGGTCATTTGTTATTTACTAAATTACAGCTTTTTAAAAAGAGGCGCAAAGCTAATTTAATTATTTGGTAAGGCAATACCTTTTTGCCACTAAAGCTCGAAAGCACTAAAATCCTCAAATTTTAAAACTAAATCCCACATTCAATTATGATATGCGTTGGTGTCTCACTTAACGATAATTTAGCTCACCATTTTGTTGTATTTGGTGTTTTTGTGTTTTAGTGGCAATGGCTGAAAACAACTAAATCAATTGACAATAGAAATATACAAACCAGGCTGTGATTAGTGTGGCATCCATGCGGTCTAATATTCCACCATGACCTGGAATTATATTTCCGGAATCTTTGATATCCAAACTGCGTTTAAGCATGGATTCTATTAAATCTCCCAGAGTAGCGCCAACACATACTATAACTGCCAAAATACAATATTCAATCAGGGTAAATTGTTGTTGCCAGTAAAATATTCCCACAGCCGCTGCTATTGTTAATAGCAAACCTCCAATGGAACCTTCAATCGTTTTTCCGGGTGAAACACGACTGAATAACGGATATTTTCCCAACCATTTTCCTATTAAATAGGCGAAGGTATCGTTAGCCCAAATCAAAATAAAAATTGCCAAAACCAATAATCCGTTGTAGGCAATTTCTCCATTTTGATATAAAAATTTTTGATAACCGATACCATAAAGCAAACCGATAGAAAATGGTATATAAATCCAACCTGCAAACTGTCGCCCTATCATATCAAAGGGAGATTTATGCCTGTGAAAAAGTTGAACGATAAAAAGCATAACCGTTAATAAAAGCCCTAAACCATAATAAATACGGGGTATGTACATAAACTGCCAAAGACTTAAAACTGAAAATAAATACAACCCGCAAAGAACGAACAGGGTTTTTTGAAGAACCGATAATTCCTCTAATAGAAGTTTTTTAAATTCCCAAAGACAAAGGAAGGTGAGTAAAAAAAATAGCGAAAATGCAGCCCAGTTGCCCATTAGCAAACTGAGTGAAATCAGGGTTACATATATTGTTCCTGAAATAGCTCTTATGGTTAAATTATTCATATGTTAAAATTGATTGTTCGCGTTTTGAAAATTTATTCAGCCATACAATGATGGCAATAGTAAGCAAAAAACTTAGAATTGTTAAATAATAAGGGATTTGGTTTTTTTCATCTGTTAACAGATTTTTAACACCGCGCTGGTAATAGAAATTGCCACACACCGCGAGGGTATTATTTAAAAAATGAAAGAAAATGGATGCCCAAATACTTTGGGTCCAATTGATAAACAGACCTAACATAATAGCTAACGTCATCATAGGTAAAAATTTATAAAACTGCATGTGCAATAGCGTAAATATTATTGCCACAATAACAACGGACCAGAATTTTTTTCCGGAATATTCATAAAAAATATTAAGCAAAACTCCCCTGCAAAATAACTCCTCGCCTATTGCCGGAATCAGGGCCATAACCATAATATTAGCAAAAAGATCGGTGTAATTATCCATATCAAGCAACAGGGCATAAAGCTGATTATTTACATCTTCCATGGCTTTTAATTTTTGTTCAATACCAGCAAGGAAATCCGGTAAAACAAAGGAACTATTCCATTGAATCATCCACGATAAAATTGGAAGAGCTATAATAAACAGGAGTGGAATCATTATTAAAAAAACCGGTTTTGGGAACCTGTTCAGTTTTAAATATTCCAAAGGTTTTTGCTTAAAAATTATACTGAGAATAAAAGCAGAAAAAATAAACGTCCCGATGGAATAGATACTGAAAAATACCCGTATGGCGGTCAGTTCAGTTTCAGTAGGGGCACCAGAATAATGAGAACTTAAAAATATGCTGATATCAACATGATAGATTTTCTGACAAATCAGTTGAGCCAATGCAATAAAAACTGTCAAACAAATAAGAAACACTCCTATTGAAATCAACAATCGGGATATGAATTTAAAACTATTTTTGTTGTTCACCTTTGAATATTGCTTTGGTGCAAAGGTGTAAAAAAATAGGATAGGAAGGAAAATGATTTTATGAGGTGAAAAGGGTATTATTTATATGCAGAGGAAGTTAATGAATGATCAAGGGAATCCTGACTTTAAAAGACTTTTTATGTGGATGCGCTATGAACAGTGGTTTTTGTTTTTTCTACGTCGCTAAAATTTCTTATCAAAAATTCCGACAGCATATTTATTCTGTTATTTTCCATTCTCTATTTCAGTTGTCGCTTCTTAGGATTTTGTCTATTTGAAAAGAAAGAAATGATTTCTACGCTATCACCTTTCCTTCTATAATACATCGTATTAAACTTTGCTACAACAACCCTTCTAATATCTTTCTTTACATCAGAACTTTGAAAAAGATTGGGATTCATAGATATTAGTGCAAGAACTTCTTCTATTTTTAAAGCAAGGTTTTTCAGTTCCTTTTCAGTCCAGTTTTCAATAAGGTAGTCTATTGTTGCCTCTAATTCTTTAAGTGCAAAGTCTGTCCATTGTATTCTATAACCACTTGTCATATAGTTTTCTTGCTTGAGAATGAGAATTCAATTTTCCATTATCTGCATCCTCTATGCCTTTATCTATGGATTTCTTTTCTAATTCTGAAATTGAATGCCACCAATCTTTACTTTCTTGTTTTCTAAGGTCAGTAATTTTTTCAAGAATGGATATATCATTCAAGCTTGACAACCATTGTATCAATTCAAGTTTTTTATTTTGGATGTTTAATTCGACTTTCATACGTATCAAGAGATATATTTCAAAATTAAATCTAAAAAATGAAATTCAATATCAATTTTTATCTAATTTGAGTGAGGGGTGAAAAAATCTATTATACAGGTTGTATATACGAATTGTTGGCGCATCTAAGCCAAACAACTTTCTACCTATTACAAGGATAATGAGAATTACAAAGTGTCTAAACCGACTAAATAACCTTCACTTTTTAAGTTTAGTAATTATTTCTGAACTGCCATAATCAGGCTCAGGTGCTTCCGGAAAATGATCCCAACCTTCGGGAAAATGCTCCGGACAGTCGGGAAAATGCTCCTGACCTTCGGGAAAATGCTCCTGACGATTGGGAAGATGCTCCAAGGTTTCGCGAAGATGTTCTCAATGGTTGGAAAGGGTCAATTTACCGGCGGGGATAACGTTTTTCAGCTACAAGCAGGGCGACTCCAAAGATAAAATTCTGAACGGATAATCAAAGTATTCCTATCCGAAATGTTTCCAGCGATACGCGAAATGAGCCTTGATTGTAGGTGATGTTATAGGCTGCCTTTCGTCCGTTAGTCCATTATTAGTGGTTTTGATTTTTACTATTTTATACGTTGGTAATAATATTCCACCCAAACAATTCTTCCAACTGCTAAGTCTCCCCGTATAATGTAATATTTGTCTCCAATAGGCTGAAAGCTATATGTCCATCTATCATTACTAAAGAGAGCCGCTACTCTTTTAAATTCTTTAATATCCTCACAAAGTCTTAGCTCTGGTAGGACTGAACTGGTATTCTGCCCGTAATTGGTCGAAACAATATATTTAAGTACATATTCTCCGCAAGGTGCTGGCATAGTTGTACTATCCAAAATTTTAGCATAGTTGTCTAGTTCTAATTTAAATTTTTCAAATGTGTTAATTGAGTCTAAAATAATGCTGTCCTTTCCAACTTTTGCTTTTGTTGTCAGATAATCGTTTTTCGTAATAACCAATTCTTGTTTGGATTTACAATAACATTTCATTCCATTTTGAATGTAAGTCAGTCTGAATTTACCCATGCTGTCTGTTGATGTTATAATATTCATAGTGGTCAAAGAAACTATTGCATCAGTTAATGGAAATTTTGTCGACTTATCAACGACAGTTCCTGTTGTCTGTCTCAAACAGTCGCAAGATGATAGTTGTATTAAAAAAGTTAATATTAATAGAATTCTTTTCAAGGACGGAGATTTTTGATAAGGTTG
Organism: uncultured Chitinophaga sp.; assembly: GCA_964355045.1. Lineage (GTDB taxonomy): Bacteria > Bacteroidota > Bacteroidia > NS11-12g > UBA9320 > JABWCE01. The sequence goes on from CAYHCM010000009.1 coordinate 41,822, forward strand.
CCTATAACTTGTTTATATATGCCATAAATGAACACAAAGCCACCCATTTTCGGCAGGCT
>CAYHCM010000010.1:0-21712 GCA_964355045.1 uncultured Chitinophaga sp.
TATCTTCGCCCAAAATTTAAAAACATGTCAGATTCTCAAACATTAAAATTAGTTCCTTTAAACGATGTCCATATAGCCGCCGGAGGAAAAATGGTTCCTTTTGCCGGATTTAATATGCCGGTTCAATACAGTGGGTTGATGCCCGAACACCATGCCATCCGCAATAATGTAGGTATGTTTGATGTTTCGCATATGGGCGAATTCAGATTAAAAGGGCCGGGAGTTTTGGATTTATTACAACGCGTTACCAGCAATGATGTTTCAAAACTAACCGATGGAAAGGTTCAATACAGTTGCCTGCCAAACGATACAGGTGGAATAGTGGATGATCTTTTGGTTTACCGATATACCGAAAACGAATATTATTTGGTAGTAAATGCCGGAAATATTGACAAAGACTGGGATTGGATTTCAAAGCACAATACCGGTGGAGTGGAAATGCTGAACATGAGTGATGGTATGAGTTTGCTGGCTGTTCAGGGGCCAAATGCAATTAAAGTTTTACAAAAACTGACCGAAGTAAATCTTTCTGAAATGGAATATTATACCTTTAAAATGGGAACCATGGCAGGAAAGGATCACACAATTATTTCCAATACCGGCTATACCGGTGCCGGTGGTTTCGAAATTTATATGATGAATGAGGATGCTGAACATTTTTGGAATGCCATAATGGAAGCCGGCAAGGAATTCGGAATTATTCCTTGTGGCCTGGGAGCCAGAGATACCCTTCGATTGGAAAAAGGATTTTGTTTGTATGGGCATGACATCAATGATGAAACTTCACCTATTGAAGCAGGTTTGGGATGGATTACAAAATTTGAAAAAGAGTTTACCAACTCGGCCTATCACAAAGCCATAAAAGAAAATAAACCAACTAAAAAATTGGTAGGTTTTGATTTATTGGATAGAGGAATCCCTCGCCAATATTATAAAATAACAGATGGCAAAGGAAATGAAATTGGAGAAGTAACGAGCGGAACCCAAAGCCCAACATTGAATAAACCCATAGGAATGGGCTATGTAAAAAGCGACTATTCAAAACCCGGAACCGAAATATTTATTGAAATACGCGGAAAAGAATTGAAAGCAGAAGTGGTGAAATTGCCGTTCCTTTAAAAATCTCACGCAAAGGCGCAGAGACGCAAAGTTTTTTTCCTTCTTTGCGCCTTTGCGTCTTTGCGTGAAAATCGTTTGCGAGAAAAAAATGCATAACCGAATAACCCACCTTTTCAAAATAAAATATCCCATCATCCAGGCCGGCATGATTTGGTGCAGCGGCTGGGAACTTGCTTCAGCAGTGAGCAATGCCGGAGGGCTTGGTATTATTGGTTCCGGAAGTATGTATCCTGAAATTTTATTGGATCATGTTAAAAAATGCAAAGCAGCCACCAATAAACCTTTTGCCGTAAACCTCCCATTATTATACCCCGATATTGATAAACATATTGAAACCCTCATTAAGGAAGGGGTAAAAATTGCTTTTACATCAGCCGGAAATCCTGCCACCTATACTCAACTTTTAAAGGATAATGGAATTACTGTAGTTCATGTAATAGCCAACGAAAAATTTGCCCGGAAAGCTGAATCTTGCGGAGCCGACGCCATAGTAGCCGAAGGATTTGAAGCCGGAGGACACAATGGAAGGGAAGAAACAACCACGATGTGTTTGATTCCCCAAATTGTGAATGCTGTAAAAATTCCGGTAATAGCTGCCGGAGGAATTGGAACCGGACGAAGTATGCTGGCCGCCATGGCCTTGGGAGCCGAAGGCGTTCAGATGGGGAGCCGCTTTGTTTTAAGTGAAGAATCATCAGGCCATCAAAATTTTAAAGATGCCATTTTACAAGCCAGCGATGGAAGCACCGAACTTTCCTTAAAACAATTAACTCCGGTACGTTTATTAAAAAATAAATTTTATGACTTGGTAAAGCAGGCCGAATCCCAATGTTCATCTAAAGAAGAACTTTTGGAATTATTAGGTCGTGGCCGTGCCAAACGCGGGATGTTTGAAGGAGATTTGGAAAACGGGGAATTGGAAATTGGCCAAATAAGCGGCTATTTGAAATCCATAAAACCAGCCGCCGAAATTATCAAGGAAATAGTGGAAGAATATAATCTGGCTTTAGTAGAATTAGAAACTAAAAAACTCTAAAAAAGAATTAACACGGAGATACGGAGGCATAGAGAAAAAAGAGACTAAATTATAAAACTAAATAAATATATTTTGATTAAAACGATTACATTCTTTCCTTATACAATGCATATTTTTCTCCGTGCGACTCCATGTTCTCTTTGCCTCCGTGTTAATTCTTCAGAGATATGAGCTTCATAACCGAAGACCTTAACAACGGCATTAAATTAATCTACAAACAGGTTCTTTCTACCCGCTTGTCGCATTTTGGCGTTACCTTTAATACGGGCAGCCGCGATGAAAATGACAAGGAAGTGGGCCTCGCCCATTTGCTGGAACACATGCTTTTTAAAGGCACCGAAAAACGCAACTGGCGGCAAATTTTGAACAGTATTGAAATGGTTGGCGGCGAAATGAATGCCTATACCACCAAGGAAAAAACCTATCTTTACGCCTCCCTAATCAGCGACCACACCCGTTTGGCTATCGAACTTTTAGCCGATATTTCATTACATTCCGTTTTTCCGGAAGCCGAATTGGAAAAAGAAAAAAAGGTAATAGCGGATGAAATAGACATGTATGCCGATAGTCCGGAAGAAATGATAGCCGATGAATTTTATGAACGGGTTTTTGCAAATCACGCTTTGGGAACCAATATCCTTGGCCATAAAGACGAAATTCTAAATTATTCCAGAAAAGATTTGCTTCGGTTTGTTGATAAACTTCACAATCAAGGCCACATGGTCGTTTCCTATTCCGGGCCATTAAGTCTTTATAAAATTAAGAACTGGTGTGTCAATGCCTTTAGCAATGGCACATTGAACCAAAAAGAAGTGATACGAAAGGCACCCGAATCTTATACTCCTTTTAACATTGAAAAAAACACCCAACATCACCAATGCCATGTGGTTTATGGAAATTTAGCGCCCAATATGTACCACAAGCAGCGCATGACCGGGCTTTTGTTGGCCAATATTCTCGGCGGCCCTGCTCTCAACTCCATTTTAAATATTTCACTACGCGAAAAAAACGGACTGACCTATGGGGTGGAGGCTTCGTATAATTATTTTTCGGATGCCGGGTTATTTTATATCCAATGGACGGCAGATACCGAAAACCTTAAAAAATCGTTAAAAATCGTAAAACAGGAATTATTAAAATTTGCCTCCAAACCCTTTTCAGTAAAACAACTGGAACTTTATAAAACCCAGTTCAAAGGACAACTCATCATGTCGGAAGAAAGCAATCAGGGATTAATGCTGATGATGGGACGAAGCTTTTTGGATTTTGGAGAAATTGAACCTTTGGAAAAGGTTTTGACCGAAGTAGATGCTATTGAGGTATCACAAATTCAAAGTTTAGCCGAAGATATTTTTAAACCGGAAAGGATGAGTTTGTTGGTTTATAAACCGGAGAAGGAGTGATTATTTAATATAAAACATAGATCGCTCCATAATTTCTTTAGAGCCATCATTCCTGATAAACTGTATATCTGCAAAAAGCACACGGTTTCCGGATTGAATATGGGTTTTAAATAATTCAGGAAATGAATCATTCGGGCTATTAAAGGGTACTACCTCTCCAGCTTTTGGAACCACAAGCATTTTAAAGCTCGTTACTTTATATTCATCTCCGTCAAACTGAGAATCAGGGCCAACATACATCACGGTTAATTTTTTATGGTTTAAAACATAGTCCACAGTAAAGGTGTCCTTATCTTTAAATTGGGTTAAACGAAAATCCGGTCCATTCATATTTCTGCCATAAAAGGTCATAGAAATGGAACTGAAAAACGTTAATATTAATAAAGATAAAGGTAGTTTTTTCATTATTGCTATCTGCCAAATGTGATACAAGATTACAAATTATTAATGACACTTTTTATATACTCAAAAAACAGAAATTGTGTTATTTTAAAAATTGAAGGTTATGCTTGATGGTAAACAATTATTTTTTGCGCTTTTTAATCTCATTAATCATATCTCTTAAAATTTTATCATCAATATTTTCTAAATCTGATTTATCAAAAATTGTTAGCAACATAACTTCTGAAAATTCATTAATAACATATGTTATCACCCTGCCACCGGCGCTCTTGCCTTTCCCTTTGCTTTTTATAGCAATTCTTATCTTAAATGTATTGTTCCCTAAATCAATTCCTGAATAAGGATTTTCAGAAATTGTTTTTTCAAGTTCAAATAACTCTGATTTAAGAGAACTGTACCTTTTTAATAATTTTTTGGCTTCCCTTTTGAAACGAGGCGTTGGAATTACATTATATTTCATTCAAAAATTCCGACAAGGTTTGTTTTTTAATTTCTCCTTTTTTTATTTTTTCAACTTCCGCAAAAGCTTGGGTTAAGTCAGATTTTATTTTAAATATTTGGTCATATTTATTAATTTTCGAAATTATTTTTTCCCATTCGATTACAGGAATTTGCACAGCTTGAACTATTCCTTCTGAATCATTGAGATATTGAATTGGGATTTTCATATTTCAAAGGTATTAAATTTATATTTGATTTTTAATAATCGAAAATATTAACCAATTTAATCCTAAAATCGCAGAATTATGAAAGCGGTATATTCCACTACTTTCCTTTTGTTTTCGGTAGTAATAGAAAAAAATAATAAAAGGATAGATTCCACTTATTTAAATCCTTTATAGTATTTTTATTCATAAATATATTTCTTCCAATGCCAGCTTGAAACCGATACTGCCCAAGACCTATTTAAGGACGAACAGCAAATTTGGTTTCTTCACTTGTTAGATACAGTAGAGAACTTATCCTAAAATTAAATAAGATTGCAGAAGCGCTAAAACTTAATTTAGGAACGAAAATATTATTAAAAGGACTATACTCAATACCTACCATCCAATTTTTGCCTGTCATAATTCCTTTTCTATAAAAATTGTACTTGTCTTTTGAGAACCCAATACTGAAAAATAAGTTTTTACCGAGATGAATTTCTGGAACAATACTTAAGGTACTTTCTGAAACGGATGGAGGGAACTCATATGGTGACCCTTTTACCCGATAAAGCCATTTTGATTCCTTGATTGATAATGTATCCTTTTGAGCATAGCTCGTTTCGAAGCAAAATAAAAATATCAATATTATAATTGTTTCCCATTTTAAGCTTAATGATATATGCATTTGCTGAAATTATTTTTTCTGAGGAAACATAAGAGCAAAATTATTTACAAAGAAATTAAAAGCATACCAATCCTCCTAATTCTTCCTCTCCACCACATAATCCACCAAACCCTGCAAATAAAGGCTTTCATCCGGTTTTGACAGAGAAGTTAAAATATCTGAAGACGCTTTTTGGTATTCCAGCATTTTTTGGGTAGCGTAAGTTATTCCCCCGCTGTTTTTAACAAAATCAAGCACGTAGGCCACTTTCTTTTTATCATTGTTGTTGTGCTTAATAATACTCATCACTTTGCGTTTTTCCCAATAGCCTTCATTGCTCAAAGCGTGGATAAGTGGCAAAGTCATTTTACGTTCTTTAATATCAATGGCCAATGGTTTTCCTATATCATCGCTGCCATAGTCAAACAAATCGTCTTTAATCTGAAATGCAATTCCGGCTTTCATCCCAAACTCCCTCATACTGTTTATCTGGGTGGCATCAGCTCCTGATGCTGCTGCCCCAATTGCACAACAACTAGCAATAAGTGAGGCTGTTTTTTTACCAATAATATCAAAATAAATATCTTCTGTTATATCCAATCGGCGTGCTTTTTCCAATTGCAAAAGTTCTCCTTCACTCATAGCTTCCACAGCTTCCGACAGGAGGGTTAACAAATCGTAATCCCCGTTTTTTAAAGCCAACAAAAGGCCTTTGGATAATAAATAATCGCCTACCAACACAGCAATTTTATTTTTCCATAAGGCATTAATTGAGAAAAATCCCCGGCGGGTATGTGAAACGTCCACCACATCGTCATGAACCAAAGTTGCGGTATGCAACAATTCCACCAGGGCGGCACCGCGATAGGTTTTATCGGTAATGGGGCCAAACAAACGGGCTGAAAGCAAAACAAAAATAGGCCTCATTTGCTTGCCTTTGCGTTTTACAATATAATTCATGATTACATCTAACAAGGCCACACGACTTTTCATACTCTCCCTGAATTTTTTTTCAAAAACTTCAAGTTCAGATGCAATAGGAACTTTAATCTGATTGAGGGTAAGCGACATATTTTTTAGATTGACAAAAATAGGTAATATTGATAATGTCGTTTTTCTTATTTTTAAATTGACACTAAATGGGATAGGATTATTTAAAAAAATAAAAAATGATACTCCTTAAAATCCAATACTGAATTTAAAATACACCTCCATTACATTGTTAAATTGTTTTTCGGAAAGGTCGTAAATATTATTAAGCCGGGCTACCAATGAAAAATGATCCCAAAGTGGCCTTTCATACAAAAACCTAAGCATTACCATTTTTCGATATTGAAGGTAATCGCCGGCATTCTCGCGGCTTTTACTTACATAATACGGTTCGCCTAAAGGGGCAATGTATTGATGGGCATCCCAGTAATTCAACATTATTCCGAAATGTTTCATTCGTAGAGTAAGAGCTAAAAATTGACCGGTTCCGTCAATAAATGAATCCGCTTTTGAAGGAGCTAAATCCTCGTAATAGGTAATAAATCCCTGTAAATCTATTTTATCAACTATTTTTCCCGGGCGATTTAAGGTTATCTGGGTTCCGTAGGCAAAATTGAATTGAGTTTTAATATTGTTATGAGGTCCGGTATAAATTTCTCCACCCACATGTCTTCCCGTAATTTGTATAGGTATATTCCATTTTAAATTTTTTTTATCAATCAGATTTAAATTACTGCTAAACCCAGCCGTAAATTGCTCCTGTATATTAGAAGTTCGATAAATCATTTTTTCCCAATCAAGCCATTGATCAAATGTAAATCGTTTATATTTTCCTTTTATTTGTAATCCATTTTCAATGCGTTTATCAATAAAATTTTCAATTCCATACATGGGTTCTATTAATTTATGGTCGAGGCTTCCGTCTAATGTACCAAAATTTACCTTTATATTTTTGGTAGTATATGAAACCGTGTAAGTTGGAATTAGCGTTCTGAAATTAGTGTTTCCAAAATCCTTTTGAAGAAAGAAACCGGCTTTAAAACTTAGTTTATCATTATACCGATAAATAGCCGAAGGCCATATTTGAGTTCCTGCCCAGGTAGCACCTTGCTCAATGGTACTTTGGTATTCGGTATTGCGCAAATAGTTTACATTGTCAATTAAAAAACCGAATTTTGTTTGATGAGATATTAAACTGTCGGAATTTGCGTTTGATAATAACGAATTATCAAGTTGTGAATGGCTAATAAAACCGACAAACAAACTACTGCAAAGGAATAAAAATTTTTTCAATTGGATGTGCGGGCAAATATATATTATTTAAATTTGTAACGCCAAAGGGGAGGAAAATTGGGTGCATCCCGAATTGTCGCTAAAATGTTTACATGAAAAAAAAATTGAACCACATAGGCACATAGTAACATAGAAAACCACATAGGGAATTACTTATGTGAACACTTAAATGCCTATGTGCCTATGTGGTTCAAGATAAGCGACAATTTGGGATACACCCGGAAAATTGATAGTTTTATTTGGAATACAAATTGCCAGTACATATATTACATTAAAATGAAAAAAATTATATTTTTAATTACAGTTTTTATTTCAAGCAGTTTTATGCTGCTCCCTCAGGAAAATGTAAAACCTGATACCGCCTTGGTTCCACACAGGGTGCTGTCAAATAATGCGTTTACATACGGAGAAACGCTTAATTACAGAGTTCATTATGGAATAATAAATGCAGCTAAAATAAAATTAACTGTGGAAGATAAAGTAGTGGAAGTAAATGGCCGGGAAACCTATCACCTTATTGCTGATGGAAAAACATTAAGCACTTTCGACTGGATGTTTAAAGTAAGAGATAGATTTGAATCGTATATGGATATGGAACTTATGGCACCCATTAAATATTTTAAATCGGTAAAAGAAGATAATTACAAAGATATTGACCTCGTTTACTTTGACCATGACAAAAAAATAATAAAAAGTAAAAGGAAAAATATGGATTGCCCTGCATATGTTCAGGATATAATTGGTGCCATGTATTATGCCCGAACTATTGATTATTCGAGTGCTGAAAAAGGAACTGTTTATCCAATTGATGTGTATCTTGACCAGGAAATTTATAATCTTGAATTTAAATACGAGGGTAAAGAAACTATCAAAAGTGATATTGGAAAAGTAAAGTGTATAAAAATAAAACCAAAAGCTGTGGCCGATAGGGTTTTTAAAGATGATGAAGCTATTACCTTATGGGTAAGCGACGACGAAAATAAAATACCTATTCGGGTAGAAGCTTCCTTGGCCGTAGGTTCTTTAAAAGTGGATTTGACAAGTTATAGCGGATTAAGAAATCCTTTTATTTCGAAGAAATAAAAAGTGCAAAATCCCAAATTCCAAATTCCAAATTTCAAAAAACAAATTCAAAATCAAAGAACCAAATTTCAAGTTTCAAATTTCAATCCTGATCCCCTTGGGATTTGGGATTTAAACCTTGGAATTTATTTAAGCCTTGGAATTTATCAGCTCCTTGAGTTTCGTGTATTTTAGCCAAACGTACTTAGCATCCATCATGGCGATTTCAAAACCGGCCTTTCCATCCATAAAACCAGCTAAAAAAAAATATTCCTTAATAAATCGAAAAACGGATTTCCCTAAAATTTGAATCCAGCTTATTTTTTTATTTTTTTCAAAAAGAGAATGAGCGGCGATGGCTGAGAATTTTTCGGTTTGATTATTTAAATCTTCCAAGCCATTCATGGTAAAGTGTAGTAAGTTTCCTGATAAATGAAAAATGCCCATACCTGCGTGTAAAATAAATTTATCATGCGGATTTTCGCCTCCCCATTCTCCTTTATTGCAATTCCAAAGTCTTAATTTTTTATCGGGATACCAGGCTCCGTGATGTATCCATTGGCCACCGTAATTATTCAGGCGGTTCATGCTATAGGCATCGTATTTCCAATCCTGTTTTACATTTTTTATTGATTCTATCAGTTCCGCGCTTAGTTCTTCATCGGCATCTAATGATAAAATATAGGGGGAGGAAGCATAGGTAATGGCCCTGTTTTTTTGTTGAATATGCCCGTCAAATTTATGTTGAAAAACTTTTGCGCCCAGTTCTGAAGCAATCTCAACCGTTTTGTCTGTTGAATACGAATCAAGAATTATTACTTCATCACACACCTGCCAAAGCGAACGAATACATCGGGCAATTTTTTCCTGTTCGTTTAATGTGATTACAATACCTGAAAGTTTTACTTCGTTCATTTTAAGTTTTGCAAAACTACAAAACTTACCTTTGCCCCAATGGGAAAAAACAAACTTGCACGATTTGAACAAAATCTCACCTTCAAAAATATGGTGCAACTGCCGGAGGCAATGGCAGGCAAATGGCATGATTTTTTTGGAAACAAAAACCCTATAACCCTTGAATTGGCCTGTGGACACGGGGCTTATACCGTTGGTTTGGCAAAATTATTTCCCCAAAGAAATTTTATTGGAATAGACCGCAAAGGTGCCCGAATGTGGAAAGGCGCTAAAACTGCCATTGATGAAAATTTGCCCAATGCTGCGTTTATGCGCATACAAATTGATCATTGTGCCGAGCATTTTGCCCCCGATGAAGTGGACGAAATTTGGATTACCTTCCCAGATCCACAGCCCAATAAAAACCGTAAAAAATTGACCAACCCCATGTTTTTGGTTCGATACAAACAGTTTTTAAAATCCGAAGGAAGTATAAATCTTAAAACAGATGATGACCATTTTTATGAATACACGCTTGATTTGATTAAAGAAAATAATTATACCCTCTTAGAAAATCAAAAAGATATTTACACCTGGCCGGAAATAACGGAAGAGTTAAAAATAAAAACCTATTATGAACAAAAATGGCTGGAAAAAGGGAGGAATATAAAATATTTGAAATTTAGGATTTGAGTCAACTCCGAAAAGCAAGAAAACATTAAATTGCCACCAAAACACAAACACACTAAAAAGCACAAAACCTTAAATCCTATCACTATAATTTTTAGTGAAACTTTGTGAATTTGTGTTTTCGTGGTGAAAAAGACTTTTGGGAGTTGAATAAGATTTAAAAGATATTTTTTTTGATTCGGGAAAAAATTTCAAATTTCCATTTTCAAATTCCTCACAACCCCCTTTCCTTCTTTATCTCATTATACGCCTGTTGAATTTTTTTAAACTTTTCTTCGGCGGCTTTTGTTTCTTCGGGACTTTTGGTAGCATGTTTATCGGGATGATGTTGACGGGCTAATTTACGATAAGTGGTTTTAATCACTTCATCGGTAGCGGTATTTTCCAACCCAAGGGTTTTGTAATGGTCTTCTTTTTTATAATAGGGTGTTTGCCTTCCTCCGCCTCCGGTATATTCTTCCCAGAACTCACGATTGTAGGTTCCGGTAAATTTGGAACGTATAGCTTCAAAATCCCATTGAGTGAGGTTAACATTATAGGATATATTTTTTATAATGTTAAGTTCATTTTGGGTAATGCTGCCATCGGCTTTGGCTATGGCGAACAAATAATGAATAAGTTTTACCCGTTCAGTTTGAATCATATTTTGCTTAATGCCAATGCACGCATTTTCCCATGGAATTATAGTTTCCTGCAAAATATCGCGAAGCACCAACATGTCGGCTTTGGTTTTATCAATCCCAAAATTTTGTTTGTACAGCTCTTTTACAAAATCCAGTTCATTCCGCGTTACGTTTCCGTCAGCTCTTAGAACCGCTGCCGTTAATACCAAAAATGAATGACTGAAATCGCCCCGGTTAGCATTTCCGGTATTGAAGGTAGTTTCAGAATCCGTGGTGGTTATACTCATATTTTCGATAAACGAGCCTAAAAGATAGCCCAAAATGGCACCCGGAAACCTGAAAACAAAATACCCTATAAGAGCACAAATAAATTTAATCACGTTTGGTTTTTAGAAAGAAATCGGAAAAATTAATCATAATAGGATCAAATACTAAATCCTGAATTATCATCACACGGTTATCATTATCGAGCAAGGCATTGAACCGCGAAGGGTCGTAGGCTAATCTGTTGCCCTTATTGTCGTGCAAGCTATGGTCACGGTCGCTTGATGCCCGCTTATAAACCGTTAATTTACGGGTAATGGCATTTGAATCTATTAAAGTAATAATACAAAAGGGTACTGACTTTTTCATACTATCCAACTGATGAGGCGTAAATTCAACAAATGCTTCGGCACATTTAAAGCCGAACATTCCGAAATACGATTTTACAGCGGCATAATTCATGGTGCCGTTCGGAGCTGTTTTGGCTGCCGAAATATCAAAATCACCTTTATTGTTTTTTCGGGTTACCGTAAATCCGGAATTTATATCTTCGGGATAATTTACATCCACACTCTTTATTTGTTCAGGTTTGTAATCAAATATTACCTTGGTTACCCATTCCTTTTCGTCCACCGGATATCGGCTGCTTAAAAAACCATCAAACCCTGGAATATTGGTAATATAAGGTTCATCGCTTCCCTCAAGATACATGTAAGTTCCCATCATATCGGTTGTCGGCTGGCCCACATAATATGTCTTTTCAAGTTCTCCATTTATATAAATTTCGGTTTTAAAAGCCATAGTGGCCATGCTCGCAATTACCAAATCCCTGGCAGGTTTTGGAACCGGTCCTTTTACCCTAATTTTTTTTATGGTTTCATTTAAAAAAAAATCTATGGTTGGTTTAAAAGCCTCGTATTTCCCATTCACAAACCAAATACCCTTTTTCTTTTCAAGCAAAACCTTACCTTCGGTTTTATGGGAAATAAATATTTTATCAATTTCATCCGTATTTGCAATGGCAAAAGCGGTTTTGCTTTTATCTGAAGATCCGTTTCGGTTTGGACGTAAAAAATACCAGGCCAACAGACCCACAGCAAGTAGTATAAAAATTAAGATTGTTTTTTTTTGCATTTTCAAATATTACATCACTTCAGGGTAAGGAACTAATTTACTTTTTTAGCGGACACTCTTACTTAACCAAGGCTCGCCATTCGGCTATTGATTTTTCGTCTTGCTTCGCAAAATCATCATTTTCGGCTTCGGCGGCCAGTTTCATTGATCGTTCAGCCAGGGATACAGCTTCTTTGTACCTTCCAAGTTTGGCCAATATCATAGCCTTTTGGCGCAAAATCCAAAACTGTTCATTATTGATTAAAGCTTTATCAATCCATTCCAAAGCCTTATTCAAATCCTTATCATTTTCCAAATAATAAACCGCGGCCTGATAATAGGTAGCTTGAGTAACACCTTTCATTTTATCATCAATTTCAGCCAATACTTTTTTATCGGTATCTATTTTTAGGTTTATTTTAACAAGAGTATGGTCCCATTTTATTTCAAGATTGCAAGCATTGGCAAAGATATCCGAAATTTCAATGGCCATGGTTTCTATTTTATGGTTTAGTTTAATAGGTTTTACTTTAAACCGAACCAAATCATCCGATTCTTTATAATCCTTGCCCACGCCCCAATAGGTAGTTACAGTATGGATAATTATCGTCCATTCATCCTTGCCGGGTATGGTGTATAGCGTGTATTCACCGGCGGGTATTTCATGGCCTTCCATGATTACCTCGTCTTTAAATTTCAATTTGGTGGAGGCATTTGCACCTGTACGCCATATTTTATCGTAGGGCACCAATTCTCCAAATATCACACGCCCTTTTACACTTGGCCTGCAATAATCAATCGTAATTTCGTTAAACCCTACTTCCTGTGTCAATACACAATGCGGGCTAAGTTTGGGTGTTGTAATCTGAGCTGTTAGTAAAGGGCTGTTTACCAAAAATGAAATTAAAATAAAAGCAACTGATATTATTTTCATATGTAAAAAATTTAAGACTGCAAATTTATCGGGAATGGTGCAATAATTAGGTCTTTTAAAGGAAATATTTGAGGGGTTGGTCGGGGATTGGGAATTTTCAGACCATATATATAGTTGGTATTTTAAAATAGTTATGATGACATTATTATTTATCCTATCAACTAAATTCCCATTTTCCCAATTCCCAATTGTAAATTCGCCCCGCTGAAAAAAACCACTGTTTTAGTTCACTTGTCTTTGTTTATGGTAGCGCTGTTGTATGCCGCCACGTTTACCATTGCCAAAGAAATAATGCCCAAATGGCTTCTTTCTGAAGCGTTTGTTGCAATGAGGATAATTATTTCGGGACTAATATTCCTGATAATTCAACTCTTTTTTATTAAGCAAAAAATAACAGATCGCAAAGATTTGAAACTCGTTTTTGTATGTACCATTTTCGGTACATTATTAAATATGCTTTTGTTTTTTAAAGGATTAAGCTATACTCATAGAATAAATGGAGCGGTATTAATGATGTTTACCCCAATATTTACAGCCATTATTTCAACTATTGTTTTAAAAGAACGATTCGGGCCAATGCGAATTGCTGGTTTGGCTATAGCCACTTTAGGAGGTGTATTTTTTATTGGTGGGTTTGCGCTCAATTTTACCAAACTTACCGTTTGGGGCGATTTGATGGTAACAGCCAATGCCATTTTGTATTCGGTGTATTTGGTAAAAGTAAAATCTCTGATGAGAAAATATAATCCCATGACGGTTTCCACCTATACCTTTGCCATGGGCAGCATTATGGTGTTGCCTTTCGGGTTTCACCAATTAACAACCACCAATTTTTCAGAATTTCCAACCTCCATTTGGATAGGAATAGCGTTTGTAATAGTTGGCACCACTTTTTTTACCTATTTATTAAATGCCTGGGCTTTGAAGCATGCAAGCCCTTCACTGGTGGGGTCGTATATTTATTTGCAGCCGGTTTTGGCCACTGTTATTGCAGTTTTGGCAGGAAAAGAAATGCTTACCCTCGAAAAAGTTATTTTTGCAGTGTTTATTTTTACAGGAGTCTTTTTAGTCAATCAATCAAAAAAACAAAATGCTTAAATCCATGACAGGCTATGGTAGCGCCGAAACTGCTTCCGATAAATATATTTTCAAAGTAGAGTTAAAATCACTGAACGGAAAATTTTTGGAACTCAACCTCCGATTGCCAAAATTATTCAGCGATAAAGAAATTACGTTTCGAAATTATATCAGTAGTAAATTGGTAAGAGGAAGCGTTAGTGTTTATATAAATATTGAAAAACAAAAAGGAATTGCTCAGGAATCTATAAACATAAATATCCCTTTGGCTACTGAATATTACAAAGGTTGGAAACACTTTGCCTCAAGTGTGGGGGCTGATGAAAAGGATATTTTGAGGGCTATAATGATGCTACCCGAAATGACAAAATCAGAGGAACAAAACCTTGATGAAACCGAATGGGAACAGCTCTTAAAAACATTTGATCAGGCATTCAATAATTTGGAAACTTTTAGAAGAGAAGAAGGCAAAGCCTTGTTAATATTATTATCAAAACATTGTTTGGCTATTGAACAACTGGTTCCCGAAGTAGAATCGTTTGAAGAAGTACGCATGGAAACCACGAAAGTTAAATTGCAAAAAAACCTGAATGAGTTAATAAACAAAGAGGGTTTTGATAAAAACCGTTTTGAACAGGAATTGGTTTATTATCTCGAAAAATTGGATATTACGGAAGAAAAAAACCGGTTGAATTCGCATTGCCAACATTTTTTAGAAACCCTGAATGAAGCCGAAAGCGGCCGAAAATTAAATTTTATAGCCCAGGAAATTGGCCGTGAAATTAACACTTTGGGAGCCAAAGCCAACCATGCCGGCATGCAAAAAGCGGTGGTAAAAATGAAAGAAGAATTGGAGAAAATTAAAGAACAGGTTTTAAATGTACTGTAATGTAATCCATTGCCGTTCACTTAAGTGAACGGCAATTAATAATAATTTTAATTGGAAAAGTTAGTCATATTTTCAGCTCCTTCCGGCTCAGGAAAAACCACTGTAGTCAATCATCTGCTAAAGGTGATGAAGAATGAATTGGCATTTTCAATATCAGCTACTACCCGAAAAAAACGACCGAATGAAACCGAAGGCAAGGATTATTATTTTTTGGATGAGGAAATTTTCAGGCAAAAATTAGCAAATAACGAATTTTTAGAACACGAAGAAGTTTATAAAGGTTTATATTATGGTACCTTGTTTTCGGAAGTTAAACGGGTTTGGGATCAGGGAAAAGCAATCGTTTTTGATGTGGATGTAAAAGGTGGATTAAATATTAAAAAACAGTTTGGAGATAAGGCTTTAGCCGTTTTTTTAAGACCTCCATCTATTAAAGTATTGATGGAGCGGCTAAGAAAAAGAGACACCGAAGTAGAACATCATTTACAGGAACGTATTGATAAAGCCAACTTTGAACTTGGATTTGAAAAACAATTCGACATCGTCATAGTGAACGATATTTTGGAGATAACTTTGGATGTAGCCCAACGGGTTGTTAAAGAATTTTTACTAAAACCATAATTGCATTGTATAGATTAAAATAAAGCCCTACATTTGTTAGCTTGTCATTAGCTGACGAAAACCAATGAAAACAGGTCTTTATTTTGGGTCATTTAATCCCGTTCATAACGGACATTTAATCATAGCCCAATTCATGTTAAACCAAGCCGGACTTGATGAAGTATGGTTTGTGGTTTCCCCTCAAAACCCTTTAAAATCCCCCAAAGATTTATTTCCTGAACAAGACAGGTTTCATATGGTTAAGTTAGCAATTGGGAAGCACAGTAAGATAAAAAATTGTGATATTGAATTTTCTTTATCCCGTCCATCCTATACTTCCAATACATTAAAGGCATTAACTGAAAAATATCCACACCATGAATTTGAATTAATAATGGGTACCGATACGCTTCAACATTTGGATAAATGGAAGGATTATGAATATATTTTGATGAATTATAAAATTCTTACTTATCAACGGGAAGGCTCGTTGGGCGGTGAATTTGCCAAAAACCAAAAAGTAAAAATGTATAAAGCACCTGCTATTCAATTATCGTCAACCTATATCAGAGGATTATTGAGGATGAATAAATCGGTAAGATACCTTATGCCCGATGCCGTGCACGAATATATTATATCCATCAATTCGGTGCAGGATATGGTCTCGGTTTAAAACTTCCATAAGCGGAGGTTTTTAGCTCAAATTTTCAAGTATATTTTAAGGGGTATCTGATTTGTTGTTGGTAAGGTGTCAATGCCCAATCACTTCGTTCTAAAATAAAAAATAATTTTTTATTCCATCAATCCTTCCGATTCAAAATAATCAATAATATGTTGCCTTAAAAAAGTTTCCTGCTGAAACACATCAATAAACGGAAGTTTTTTCATGGATTTCCAATGGGGCCAGCCGTCCGCGTCAATGCCTTCCAATTCATAATACCCCGAACTGCTCAACAAACGGCAAACGGCAATATGCATCAGTTCTACTTTTTCTTCTTTGGTAAATTTTGCTTTGGGCAAACCGTACTCCCTCATCCCTATTAAAAAAAGAATGGCATTAACATCAGGCGTTTTATTAAAATCCTGTTGAATTTTTTGAATAATTTTTTGCCATTTGGCCACCATTTCCGATTGCATTTCAGGTGCAAAAATAGGTGACAATAACTTTCCCAAAGTTTAAAACTTTGGAAAAGTTATACATTTGCAGGCATGTTTGGAAAAATAAAAGACCTGATGGAAGCCAAAGGCAAGGCCGAAGAAATGAAAAAACTTCTGGAAACCATGACCGTGACCGGAGAATCGTATAATGCTGAAGTAATTGCTACCGCCACAGGGGGAAGAAAAATTATTAAAATTGATATTAACCAGGGGGTTTTAAATGTTAGGGGAAAATTGGAAATTGAAAATTTGGTATTAACTGCTGTAAATAATGCCTTAGAAAAAGCCGACAGACTGATGGCCGAAGAAATGATAAAGATAATGCCGAATATTCCGGGGTTGGGGATGTGATTAAAATATTATCCCAAATACCCCCCAATCCCCCAAGCCGCCAAATATCCCAAAGTCTTGGCTGCCTGAAAATAAAACCCCATTTTAATAATTCAATAAAAATTCTCACAAAGAATGTAAATTTGCATATGGATGAAATTATTTTTTTAGTTGAGGAAAGTCCAGAAGGTGGTTACACAGCCAAAGGGATGGGTGTTTCTATTTTTACAGAAGCCGAAACGTATGAAGATTTAAAGGCCTCGGTTAAGGATGCAATCCATTGTCACTATGATGATGATAAACCAAAATTAGTTCGTTTGCATTTTGTAAAGGAAGAAGTTTTTGCTTCATGAAATTACCAAGGAATACTTCAGCTAAGGATTTAATCAAGGCTACTGAAAAATTAGGGTATAGAATAACTCGACAAACGGGTAGTCATATAAGATTAACCACAACAGAAAAGGGCCAACATCATATTACCGTTCCAAACCATGACCCTATAAAAATCGGAACCCTTTCGGGGATTATTTCTGACATTGCCATACACTTCCAATCTACCAAAGAAAACATTATTGAGAAAATATTTTAGTCTTCTTTCCCCAAAAAAACCTCAATCCCCTCAGCCGCTAAATACCCACCCGTCCATGCCGCCTGAAAATTAAAACCTCCGGTAATGGCATCAATATTTAAAACCTCACCTGCAAAAAATAATCCCTGATGCAGTTTGCTTTGAAAGGTTTTAAAATCTATTTCATTCAGGGCAATACCTCCGGCTGTTACAAATTCATCTTTGAACGTGCTTTTGCCATTAATCTTAAGTTGGGAAGTAGTTAAGGTGATGGCTAATTTTTCTAAAATTTTATTTGGCAAATCAGCTAACAATCGCTCTTCATTTCCTACGGAATTTAATATTAAACTATGCCATAAGCGGGTTGGTAATTCCGGATTTAGGGTTGCCAGTTTTTTCTTGGGATGGTGTTTTTTCATGGTAAGCAACCATTCCATTGCCAATAGTTTGTTCCATCCGGGTTTCCAGTTTATTTCAATGATAAATTTATAATCTTTTTCATGCAGCCATATTGCTCCCCAAGCACTCAACCTAAGAATAGCCGGGCCGCTTAATCCCCAATGGGTTATTAATACCGGGCCGGTGGCCGAAAATTTACTATCCAAAATTTTCACTTCCGCATTATGAACCGCCACACCTGAAAGATTTTGAAAAAGGGGCGATAAACAATTAAAGGTAAACAAGGATGGAACCGGTGGAACCAAGGTATGATTAGTTTTTTTAACAATAATATTCCAAAAATTTTGGCTGCTTCCGCTGGCTATTATCAAGGCATCTGCCCAAAATTCTCCTTTATCGGTGCTAAGTTTCCATTGGTTGTTTTCCTGATCAAAATTGGTGACAGCGCATCTGGTTTTTAAAACCACTCCTTTTAAAACGGTCGCTTTCCAAAGGCAATCTATGATGGTTTGGGATGAATCGGTTATTGGGAACATTCGTCCGTCGGCTTCGGTTTTTAATTCTACGCCCTGACCTTCAAACCAATTACTCGTATTTTGAGTATCGAAGGTATAAAACGGGCCTAATAATTCCTTGGTTCCGCGGGGGTAATTTTTTACCAACTCCTTAGGTTCTGAACTGGCATGGGTAACATTGCACCTACCACCGCCAGAAATTTTTACTTTTTGCAAAACGTTATCAGCTCTTTCAAAAATTGTAATTTGATTAGGTTCAAACTTTTCCGCAAGGATTGCAGCACAAAAAAATCCGGCTGCCCCGCCGCCGATGATGGCTACATTTTTTTTCAAACCTGGTTTGTTTTTAAAGAATTATGGATTAAATAACAAATTATAAAATCCAAAAAACAAATAAATCCCAAGATTCAAAAAAACAAATTTCAAACTATTCCCGCCGTTTAAATATTGAAATTTTATTTTTTGGGATTTATTTGAAATTTGGGATTTGGGTTTTGTGATTTCAAAAAGATATCGTCGTTTCCCAACTCACATTCCTGATAGTACCCTTATCATTCGTTGGACCAAGATGCTTTCCACCGGCATCATACATATTCAATCCCCGGTTAATATTGGTAAGCCCGATTTTTATGACGGTTTGAATTCCTATAATTTTTCTGTTGTATTGATAGCCAAATACCGCAAAAACATCCATTCCATTCAATTTTACACTACGGGCTGCCGGCGATAATTGATAATATGAATTATAAACCCAGGATTGCACCAAAACCGAAGGTTGAGCACCAAATAATAAACAATGGGTATGACTTCCTTTTTTTAAATCTTTTAAAATTAATTGGGCAAAATCAAGATAAAACAAGGAGAACTTGGTATATCCTGTATCAGAAGTATTATTGAATCGGGCGCTGCGTATAGTAGCACCTATTTCAGTTTGAAAATGAAACCCGTTTTTAAGCTGGTATCTATAATATAAACCGCCTGTAAAACCATTATTAATACCGGGAGTGGTAAGTGCGGTACCCAAAAGATTGCTGGCTAAAAGCCCCGCCTTGAGACCAACCCGGTACTTATCACCTTCCAAATAGGTTTGACTATTGGCAGTTTTACAAATAATAAAACTGAGTATAATAAAGGTTAAAGTTTTAATTACCTTCAATTGTTTTTCCTTTAAGTGCCATAACAATGGCTTTGTCCATAAGCCTTTCGGCAAACGTTTTGGTAAAATCATTAAGTTCTTCATGTGCCTTTAAGATTTGGTCTTTATTATCGGTAATAATAGCTTTTTTTAATAAATCAACATAATTATGGGTTTCATTTATTTCAAACACCGAAAGTTCGGTTTGGTTTTTTTCAATAAAACGCAAAGTAACATAAATTAATTGTTCGGCCTCGGTTTTTGCTTCCTGCAACGAGCGGTAATTCATATCGTCCTTGGCATTGGTCAAAGAATCTAAAAGCATGGTTTCCAATTCCTCATCGGTTAAACCATATTGTGGTTTAACATTAATTTTTTGCTCCAAACCCGAACGCAATTCTTTGGCTGAAACTTTTAAAATTCCATCAGCATCCAGCATAAAGGTTATTTCAATTTTTGGTAATCCGGCCGGCATTCCCGGAATGCCCGTTAAATGAAATTCTCCCAGTTTACGGTTGAATGAAATATTATCCCGTTCGCCCTGATAAATGCTAATTCTCAGATTGCTTTGCCCATCAATGGAAGTGGTATATTGCCTTGCGGCCCGTTGGGGAACTTTTGAATTTCGGGGAATAATCACATCCATTAACCCTCCTAAAGTTTCAATACCCAATGATAAAGGAGTAACATCCAGCAATAAAATATCCTTTCGGTTTCCGGCCAAGATATCGGCTTCAATGGCTGCGCCTAAAGCCACCACTTCATCAGGATTTAAGCTGTCATTTAAAACCGTTTTACCAAAGAATTTTTTAACTTCATCTTTTATCAAATTTACCCGGGTACTTCCTCCTACCATTACTATTTCATCCAAATCCGAATTTTGCAATCCGGCATCTTTCATAGCTTTCCTGCACGATTCAATGGTATTAGAAATGATAGGTTCAATCAGTTGATCAAACTTTTTGCGACTGATTTTTAATTCGATATTTGCTCCCTCAAACTTTAAAAAACTTTCAAAACTATTGGTTACCGAAAGTTGCTTTTTTGTTTCTTCGGCCATCAATCTTAAATTTTGAAGTAATGCCGGATTGGTTTTAATAAGTTCTCTTAACTCAAGTTTATTATCAAGCCAATAGTTTACTATGGCTTTATCAAAGTCGTCACCTCCCAAATGGGTATCGCCATGGGTTGAAAGCACTTCAAAAATTCCATCATGAATTCGTAAAATTGAAATATCAAAGGTTCCACCACCCAAATCATACACCGCAATGGTTTTTGTTTCCTGTTGATTTAAGCCCAAACCATAGGCCAAACTTGCAGCAGTTGGTTCGTTTACAATTCGCAGAACATCCAATCCGGCTAATTTTCCGGCATCGCGAGTAGCCTGGCGTTGGGCATCATTAAAATAGGCCGGAACAGTAATTACAGCTTTGCTGATTTTGGCGTTTAAAGATTTCTCTGCCCTTTGTTTCAACTCTTTTAAAATAAAAGAAGACAATTCAATTGGGGTATAAAATTTATTTCCTGATTGAATTTTTACAAGGCTTTCGGAATCATTATCTATAATTTTATAACTGAACAGCGATTCTTTTTCAGCTACATCCTTAAATGATTTTCCCATCAATCGTTTGACTGAAAATATGGTATTGGAAGGGTCAGTTAATAAAAAAGGTTTTGCATCATTGCCTACTACAATTTCTCCATTTGGATTTAAATAAATAATGGAAGGAACTATAACTTCCTTATCATTTCCCGGAATAGACTTTGGTTTTCCGGTTGTTTTATCAATTATGGCCACTAAACTATTGGTAGTTCCTAAATCTATCCCAATAATATAATCTTCTTTTTTAAGGGTTCCTTCTTTAATATTTATGGGTATAATGGCCATTTGTGTGGTGCAAAGATAG
>CAYHCM010000010.1:21812-27204 GCA_964355045.1 uncultured Chitinophaga sp.
GGTTCCTTCTTTAATATTTATGGGTATAATGGCCATTTGTGTGGTGCAAAGATAGTTCGATTTACGATTTTAGGAGTAAAAATTAAACACGGAGACACAGAGAACAAAGAGAAACACGGAGTAAGGTGGAACCAAGGAGAATAAGGAAGAACAGAGAAAACAAATGAGAAAACTCCGTGAAACTCCGTACCTCTGTATCTCCGTGTTTCCTTATTAACATGTTTAAACAATTAATTTACCATAAAACAACAATTTATTATCAATAACGTTTGATATTTGCATTTCAATGAAAAAACTCTGGGTTCTACTTTTTTTTATAATTCCTTTTTCGGCCTTCAGTCAGGTAAATGACGAAGAGTTGGCCGCTGAATTTTTGAACAACAAGGAATATGATAAGGCAGTAATTCTTTATGAAAAATTATTAAAAAAAGATTATTCATCCCCGTATTACTATCAAAATTTACTTTCGTGTTATTTAGAATTGAAGGCCTATGAAGATGCCGAAAAAATGGTTAAACGGCAGTCCAAAAAATTTCCTGATAATTATTTTTATAAGGTAGATCAGGGGTTTTTATTGCAAAAGCAAAATAAAACCAATGAAGCTTTCGTAATTTACAATTCGTTGCTTAATAGTCTTGACAAAAACCCTTCAAACACCTTGCAATTAGCCACTGCATTTTTGCGTCGCGATTTGCCCGATTTATCCATAAGCGCTTATCTTAAAGCACGAAAATCCCTAAAATCAGAAACGGCATTTTCCGAAAATTTATTGGATCTTTATATTTTAACCAAACGAAACAGGGAATTAATAAGTGAGTGTTTTGAATTGATTAAAGAATCGGATTACAATCTGGAAAAGGCAAAAGAATATCTATACAGGGTGTTTGAAAACAATACTGACATTGATTTTTTAAAAGAAAATTGTTTAATAAATATTCAAAAATATCCTAACCGTTCTGTTTTTGATGATTTGTTTATTTGGACTTATGTTCAAAACCGTGACTTTGCAGGTGCATTTCGCCAAAGTTTGGCCATTGATAAACGTGAAAAAGGAGAAGGTCGCCGCTTGATTGATTTGGCTGAAATTTGCCTGAGCAATCAGGATTTTGAAACAGCTGTAAATTGTTATAAGAATGTGATTACCTATGGCGAAACAGGCAATTTTTTTGCTTTAGCAAATTATGGGATGATGGATGTAAAATACCAAATTATCACCACCGGAATAGACGATAGCCCTGAATATGTGAATGCCACCGTTGATGAATTTATTTTGTTTTTGGCCAAGTTTGGCCGAACAAGTGGCACTTCGGTTTATGTAAAAGAATTGGCCGATTTGTATATGTTTTACCAGCATGATATTACCAAAGCAATTGCTTTTTTGGAAGAAATAAATACCATACCCGGTGTGCAGCCGCGCTTTGCGGCCGAGTCGAAACTTCAATTGGCGGATGCTTTTTTGGTAAGTGGCGATATTTGGGAATCTCAACTTTTGTATAGTCAGGTGGATAAAGATTTTAAAGAAGATCCATTGGGACAGGAAGCTAAATTCAGAAATGCGCGACTGTCATATTTTAATGCCGATTTTGAATGGGCCAAAGAACAATTGGATATATTAAAAACCGCTACCTCCCAATTAATATCCAACGATGCCATTGAGCTGAGTTTGATGATTCAGGAAAATACAGGACTCGACAGCACCACCGATGCTTTGAAAGAATTTGCAAAAGCCGATTTATTTATTTTTCAAAATAATTTAGATAAAGCTTTGGAAATTTTAAATCTGTTCCCTTTTAAATTTCCCAAACACGATTTGGATGATGATATATTATTTGCCAAAGCACGGGTCATGGAAAAGAAACGTGATTTAAATCAAGCCATTAAATTTTATGAAGCCGTCGTTTCAAAATACGGAGATGATATTTTAGCCGATAATGCGTTGTATAATCTGGCCCGTATTTATGATTTTAAATTAAAGGATAAACAAAAAGCCAAGGACACGTACGAAAAATTAATCTTTAATTATAACAGCAGCCTTTTTTCAGTAGAAGCCCGCAAACGTCACAAAATCTTGAAGGACGAACTGGGGAGTTGAAGCATGCAAAGGTGTTTAGCAATCTCTCGCAAAGGTTTTCAAAACTCTCTCGCAAAGGCGCAAAGACGCAAAGAAATTTCGAAAAACAAACCTTGAATTTTTTGGGAAATTGTATAAATCTGAAAATAATATCTCTAACAAACCTTTGCGTCTTTGCGTCTTTGCGTGAGATTTGACCTTACTCCTCTGCGAGCTTATTTCCCTCAAAAACCCATTTCCACCCTTACCAATACATTCGTTCCCGCCTGAGGATAAACAAAATTAAAATCTTTGCGTGAGTTGTTTATCATGCCGCTAAACGAATAGCCATTTGAGGTGTATTTTTGGTTTCCTAAATTATTAATCATCACAGCAAGATTGCAATTTTTAAATCCTTTTGCCGGAATGGTATATTGAAAAATTATATCATTTATTAAATACGGATTAAGGCTTCGGCTATTGGTTTGCGTATTGTCGAGGTATTGACGGCCAACATATTTGGTAATAAATAATACGGTTAAATTTTTTGTTCCTTTTACCGTTAGCTGAGACCCTAAAATACGATTGGGCGATAAAGCCAAATCCGTTTTTTTCCATACATAAGCTACTTGTCCTCCATTTGTCCAGTCATCCACATACTCGGTATATTTTTTAATTTTATTTAAACTCAGGGTCAAATTAAAACTCCAGTTTATCCAGGGAGCAATATCTACCGAGCCTTCCATTTCAAGTCCTGCCCTATAACTTTTTGGAATATTAATTCGGGTATAACCACCTACATCATTAATTTTTCCTGACAGTGCCAACTGGTTTTTATACCCCATATAATATCCTGTAAACGAATATTTCCAATCGCCATAGTTGCTTTTGAAAGCGGCCTCCACATTATTCATAAACTCTGGTTTGGGGCGGCTTTTGGTGCTTGAATTTACAAAATCGTCGCGGATAGGTTCATGACTTCCCCGGCCATAGGTTATATACATCAGTTGATTGCTTTTGGGTTGATATTGCAATCCGGCTTTGGGATTAAAAAATAAATAAGAAGTATTTTGTTGTTTATTAATTCCTGCATTGTTTGGTCCAAACCATTCGTAATAAATATGCCTCACCTGTAAATCGGTGAAAGCCGAAAGTTCCTTGGTAAAACGATGCTGAACTTTCCAATAGACATTGGCATCGGTTTTCAGGCTTTTGTTATTATAATATTTAAAAGGTCCTTTTTCCATATCCATAAATTCATGCCAAATTACTTTTCCGAAATTTTTGCCATTGTAGGCATTTACTGCGCCGCCAAAGGTTTGGTCGGTTCGCACCCCGTTGGTTATATAGGAAAAAACCATTCCTGCAAAATTATTATCCAGCCAGCGTTGCCTGATTAAATCAGCCTGATAATATTTGTTTCCGTAGGAAATAACCGGTGTATCCAAATAGGCCGACAAATCTGTTTTGTGTTCAAAATTTTCATAATATCCTTTTCCCAAGGTGCCATGAAGAACCACATTAAAGGTGTGATTTTTCCGTAAACTCCGGTTATAAACCACCTGAAAATGGCTTTGTTTGTAATTATCCTTTTCGTTTTTGTAGGTATAATAATTATATTTTAAAGGGTTCGAATTTCTTAACTGGGTGGCTTTGGTGCTATCATACCATAAATAATTTATTAAAGAATCCACTTCTGATGAATCGTTGTTGTATTTCGCCATGGGCACTCCGTTCCATGCCTGATAGGTTTTTTCACTTCCTGAAAACACAATCATCTGAAACAAACTTTTAGAGGTTTTATGTCCGGTTGAAAACGACCATGCGTTTAAATTGGAAGCGGCCCGGTCAATAAATCCATCCGAACGAATCCATGACATCCGCCCTTCGGCATACCAATTATTTTTTAATTTACCTGTACCAATTTTTAAAGATTGCCGGTTGGTATTAAAACTTCCCATGGATGCACTGACTTTGGCAAACGGCATTTCCGAAAATTTATCCGTTTTAATATTGATGCTGGCGCCAAAAGCCCCGGCTCCGTTGGTGGAAGTCCCCACCCCGCGTTGCACCTGAATATTCTCAACTCCGCTTGAAAAATCGGGCATATTTACCCAAAAAACACCTTGCGATTCTGCATCATTTAAGGGAACGCCGTTAATGGTCACATTTATCCGTGTGGGGTCAATTCCACGAATCCGTATTCCGGTATATCCTATTCCTGCACCCGCATCGCTTGTGGTTACAGAGGATGGCGTGCCTTGCAAAAGAATGGGCAAATCCAGCCCGAAATTTCGGATGGCTATTTCTTTTTTTGATAATTGGGTAAATGTAGCCGTGTTTAAAATCCCAGTACGTGTGGCTGTTACTGTAACTTCCTCGCCGTCATAAACGATGGGTTTTAAATAAATATTTAATTGGGAAGGGAGGCTGGCAATGGTAGTAAATACTGGTTTAAAGCCATCTTTGGTAGCCAACAAATTGAAAGCCGCCGATGAAGATACATTCAATGAAACTGATCCATTGGCATCGGTAATACCTTTTATTTTTTTTAAATTTTGAGATAGAAAATCAATTTCTACATTGGCCCCCTCCAACTTTGATGAATCGGTTAAATTGTAAACGGTGATGGTGGTATTGGTTTGACCCAATACATTTAATCCAATAAGGATAAATAAAAATGTGAATAGCTTTTGCATAGTTTATTTCTTTAATAAAACTATCTCTTAAAGAAGCAAGGTCTGAGAAACCCCACCGATAGCTATCGGTATTATCCCTTCGCCGGCATTACCCGTATCAGGTTCATTGGGTATAATCTCAGCCCGATTATTAAATTGAGCACCCCTTAAAAAGACGGAGCAAAAGTAGTATTTAGTTGGATAAGGTTTGAAATTATATTTTCCAAAACACATACGTAGTGTAAGCTTAAAATATTACCCAACAGACAGTGATTGAAATATAGGAAATGATTAAGGCTTTATAATTTACCCTAACCCAAATAACGGGAATTTTATAATAGAAATTGAAAATCCGGGAAAGGAAGTTTCTATTGAAGTGTATGATATGGTGGGAAAATTGGTTAAAAAAGTTGGCAAGGTTGGGATAGCTAATAGTTTGGATTTCGAAATGGGAAATGGGATTTATTTTGTGAAGGTAAAAAATGGTGGCGTGGTTTTGAATCAAAAAATTGTGATTAGCAATTAAGATTTTACGTAATATAAAAGTAATTTTTTGGATTTGTGCAAAAGTTTTGATTGGATGCAAAAAAAAAAAAAAACTAAAATTTGAAGGCACTTTTCAATCAAAAATTTTAACACTTAATTTAAAAAAACATGAAAAAAA